>NZ_JAKSYA010000183.1:0-68991 GCF_022829485.1 Methylobacterium sp. J-059 | reverse complement strand
GCTCGCGGTCGTGGGAGGGGGGGGGGCGGGGGGGCTGCCCACCGGCCGGCTGGGCCCCCGCCCGTGGCGGGGGGCCGCGTAGACGGGGGGGGAGGGGGTGTCCTCCGGTTGTCCTCTTGGGTGGAGTCGGTGGAGGGGGTCGGGCCTCGCCCGACCCCCCCCCCCCCCCCCCCCCGCGGGGGGGGGGGGGGCCGGGGGAGGGGGGGGGGGGGAGGGGAGCGCCGGTGCCGGATACGGCGCTCCCCTCTCCCGACCCCTGCCGACGCAGGGGCCACCCTCCCCCGCAGAGGGGGAGGGATCTGAAGCGTCCGTCGCCCTCAGCGCACGAGGCACGGGCGCTTGTTGTCGAAGGTCCAGTTCGGGACGAGGAACTGCATCGCCGCCGCGTCGTCGCGGGCGCCGAGGCCGTGGTCCAGATAGAGCGCGTGCGCCGCCTCGACCTCGGCCATGTCGATCTCGATGCCCAGCCCCGGACGATCCGGCACCCGCACGAGCCCGCCGCGGATCGCCAGCGGCTCCTTGGTCAGGCGCTGGCCGTCCTGCCAGATCCAGTGCGTGTCGATCGCCGTCACCTTGCCCGGGGCGGCGGCCGCGACGTGGGTGAACATCGCCAGCGACACGTCGAAGTGGTTGTTCGAGTGCGAGCCCCAGGTCAGCCCGCGGTCGCGGCAGAGCTGCGCCACCCGCACCGAGCCGGCCAGCGTCCAGAAATGCGGGTCGGCCAGCGGGATGTCGACGGCGCCCAGCTGGATCGCGTGGTTCATCTGGCGCCAGTCGGTGGCGATCATGTTGGTGGCGGTGGGCAGGCCCGTGGCGCGGCGGAACTCGGCCATGATCTCGCGGCCCGAGAACCCGTCCTCGGCCCCGCACGGATCCTCGGCGTAGGCGAGCACGCCGCCGCGGCCCTTGCACAGGCGGATCGCCTCGGCGAGCGACCACGCGCCGTTCGGGTCGAGGGTGACGCGGGCTTCCGGGAAGCGCTCGTGGATCGCGGTGACGGCGGCGATCTCGTCCTCGCCGGCGAGCACGCCGCCCTTCAGCTTGAAGTCGTTGAAGCCGTAGGCCGCATGCGCGGCCTCGGCCAGGCGTGCGACGGCGTCGGGCGTCAGGGCCTCCTCGTCGCGCAGCCGCATCCAGCCGTCGCGGGCGGTCGGCTCGCGATAGGGCAGATCGGTGCGGCGGCGGTCGCCGACGTAGAACAGGTAGCCCAGCATCTCGACGGCGTCGCGCTGCTGGCCCTCGCCCAGCAGGGCCGCCACCGGCACGTCGAGGAACTGGCCGAGCAGGTCGAGGAAGGCGGATTCCACCGCCGTCACCGCGTGGATGGTGACGCGCAGGTCGAAGGTCTGGAGGCCGCGCCCGCCGGAATCGCGGTCGGCGAAGCGCGCGCGCATCGCGTTGAGCACCGCCTGCCAGGCGCCGAGCGGGCGCCCGACGATCAGGTCGCGGGCCTCCTCCAGCACGCCGCGGATGCGCTCGCCGCCGGGCACCTCGCCGAGGCCCGTCGCGCCGGTGGAATCCTCGAGGATCACCAGGTTGCGGGTGAAGAACGGGCCGTGCGCGCCGCTGAGGTTGAGCAGCATGCTGTCGCGGCCGGCGACCGGCACGACCCGCATCGCGGTGACGGTGGGGGAGCGCGAAAATCCGCGCGACGGGGCATCGACGGCGTCGGCCTGCATGCGTGCCTCCCGGGGCGTTGACGGGACCGGCGTCTGGCGCGCCGTCTGCCGCACGTTCTTGCAAGGATGCCGATGCGGGTCCAAGCCAAAGGCTGGATCGATCGATGCGCGACAGGCATCGATCATCCCGGCGGCAGCACTGCCAGGATCGCGATCAGGCGCGCGATCAGCGGGTCGTCGCCGTCGCGGCGCCAGGCGAGGTGCAGCTCGGCCGGGCGCGGCGCGGGCAGGTCGAGGGGGCGGAACGCGACGCCCTCGAAGCGCAGGCGCTCGGCCGCCGCCGGCACCAGGGCGACCCCGAGGCCGGCACGCACCAGTGCCAGGATCGAGTGGATCTGCGTCAGCTGCTGCAGGATGCGCGGCTGGATGCCGGCCTTGGCGAACAGGCCGCGGACGAGGTCGTGGAAGTAGTGCGCCTCGTTCGGCGCGTAGGCGATGAACGGTTCGCCGTCGAGGTCCGCCAGCGTCAGGCCCGCGTGCGCCGCCAGGCGATTGCCGGCGGGCACGGCGACCACCATCGGCTCGGCCAGCGCCCGCACGGAGGCGAGGTCGGGATGGCTGACCGGCGGGCGCACCAGCGCCGCGTCGATGCGCCCGGCCAGCAGTTCCTCGACCTGATCCTTGGTCACCATCTCGCGCAGCGCGAGCGTCACGTCCGGCAGCGCGGCCCGGGCGGCGATGACGAGGCGGGGCAGGAAGTCGTAGGCCGAAGCCGCCGTGAACCCGAGCTTGAGCACCCCGGCCCTTCCGGCCGCGACCTGGCGGGTGACGTGGGTCGCGGTCTCGGCGAGCCGCAGGATGCGCTGCGCCTCGGGCAGGAAGCTGCGCCCGGCCGCGGTCAGGCGCACCGAGCGGCTGGTGCGGTCGAGGAGCTGCACGTCGAGGATGCGCTCCAGGACCTGGATCTGCCGCGAGAGCGGCGGCTGGGTCATGTTCAGCCGGGCGGCGGCCCGGCCGAAATGCAGCTCCTCGGCGACGGCCGCGAAGCACCGGAGCTGGCTGAAGTCGAACATGCGCGATCCTGGAAAGGCGACCCGGGTTGCGACGTGCCTGGATTGATCGCATCCCGATGCCGGTCGCGGCGAGACGGATGATGGCAGCAAAGCTTCGATCGGTCTCGTCGGCCTGCCTCGCGATGCGCTTGAACGCCTTCGGCTTGCGGAAGACGGTCTCGATCGGGTGGCGTCGCTTCGGCGAGGTGGGTCGTCCCGCGCCCGCTCGACTTCGCCGTCGTTGATATTCGTTCGATCGTCCCTCATATTGCGGACATGTTCGCGGGGCTTCCCCGGCCGCATTGCAGGACGACCCCGATGGCCGGCACATCCGCTCCGAACAGCCTCGACATCGCCGAGCAGGTCGCTCGCGTCCTTCGGTCGAACGCCGAGACCCAGAAGTTCATCGAAGAGCAGGCCAAGCTGCGTGCCGAGGCCGACAAGCTGGCGCGCGAGCGAGCCTTGGCACCCTGGCAGATCGCCCTGTCCGGCATGGCCGCGGGTGCTGCGCTGTTCGGTGCGGGCGCCGCCTTCATCAAGGTGTTGGGCGGGTGACTGCCGGCCGCCTCCGCGACGTGCTCGCCCGGCTGCGCTGGTCGCAACGGGGCTTCGCTCAGGCCCTGGCCTGCGATGACCGCCTGGTGCGCCGTTGGGCCTCCGGCGACGCCGCGATCCCACCCGACGTCGCAGGCTGGCTCGAAGCGCTGGCCGAGGCGCATGCCCGCCATCCCGTGCCCGAGGGGTGGCGGCGGCGGTCCGCTTGAGCCGGTTGCGCGGACGTGTTCTGCGGGTCCGCGCAACCTGCGACCGGTCTGGAAGCCGGGCCGGAGACGTGTCGCCTTTGAAGCGTTGCCTTGCCGGCGCGAGCCCGCTCAGCGCAGCTCCACCCGCCGGATCTCGCCGACGACGACGAGGTAGCAGAACACGGCGACGAGCGCGTTCAGCCCGACGAACACCAGCGCGCCGTTGAACGACCCCGTCTGCTGCACGATGTAGCCGATCGCGATCGGCGTGGTGATGCCGGCGGTGTTGCCGAAGGTGTTGAACAGGCCGCCCGAGAGGCCGCCGCCCTGGCGCGGCGAGGTGTCGGAGACGACCGCCCAGCCGAGCGCCCCGACGCCCTTGCCGAAGAAGGCGAGCGCCATCAGCCCGACCACGAGCGCGTCGGTCTGGACGTAGTTGCAGCCGACGATGACCATCGACAGCAGCATCCCGCCGACGATCGGGATCTTCCGCGATGCGGTCAGCGACCAGCCGCGCTTGAGCAGCCGATCCGAGATCCAGCCGCCCAGGATGCCGCCGACGAAGCCGCAGAGCGCCGGCAGCACCGCGGCGAAGCCCGCCTGCAGGATCGACAGGCCGCGCTCCTTCACGAGGTAGACCGGGAACCAGGTCAGGAAGAAGTACGTCAGCGTGGTGATGCAGTACTGCCCGACGTAGATCCCGAGCAGCATGCGGTTGGCGAGCAGCTGCCGGATCGTGCGGCCGGCGTCGACCTGGGCCACGCCCGCGTCGCGGCCGTCCATGTCGAGGAGGGCGCCGCCCGCCTCGATGTAGTCGCGCTCCCCCTGGTTGATCGCGGGGTGCTCCTTCGGCCCGTGGATCACCTGGGTCCACAGCAGCGCGAAGGCGATGCCGAGCGCGCCCATCAGGGTGAAGACGTGGTGCCAGCCGTAATGGTGGACGACGAAGCCCATCAGCGGCGTGAACAGCACGGTGGCGAAGTACTGCGAGGCATTGAAGAAGGCTGAGGCGGTGCCGCGCTCGGCGGTGGGGAACCACGCCGCGGTGATCCGGGCGTTGGCCGGAAACACCGGCGCCTCGGCGAGTCCCACCAGCAGGCGCAGGCCGAACAGCACCGCCACCGCGGTGAAGCCGGTGAAGAAGCCGACCGCCCCCTGCATCAGCGTGAAGGCCGACCACAGGAAGATCGCGCCGGCATAGACCCACTTCGCGCCGTAGCGGTCGAGCAGCCAGCCGCCGGGTAGCTGCGCCAGGACGTAGGACCAGGCGAAGGCGGAGAAGACGTAGCCCATCGCCACCGCATCGAGGCCGAGGTCCTTGGCGAGCGACGGGCCGGCGATGGAGAGCGTCGCGCGGTCGGCGTAGTTGATGGTGGTGGCGATGAAGAGCATCGTCACGATGAGGAGCCGCACGCGGCTGCGCTTCACCGCGGTCATGGCGAGACCCGCGCTCATACGACCTTCTCCCTGAAGGCGGACCGCCCGGCCGGTGCCGCGGCGGACAGCGGCCGTTCTCTGAAGGCCCCTCGACGGGGCCCCGGCGGCCGCTTGCGATCTCAGGTTAGGAGCGTCCCCGGCGCGGCGTCCAACTCAAAGGCTGGATGGATCGATGCGGCGCGCGCATCGATGGGCGGCGGGAAAGCGACGGGATGACGATGGTCGGGATGAGCGGGGGTGGGGCTTGAGCGGTCGGTACGGGCTGGAGATCCGGGCGGCCAGCGCCGCCGACGCGCCGGGGCTCGCCGCGCTGATCGGCTCGGGCGGCCCGGCGATCGCGGTCCGCGACCTCGCCGAGCGGATCGAGGCCCTGCGCGGCCGCGACGGCGCGGCCCTCGTCGCGGTCGAGTGGGGGCCGCCGGGCGGCCTCGTCGTGCTGCACTGGTACCGCACCCTCGTCGCCGAGCCGACCGCGCAGATCACGACGCTCCTCGTCGCGCCCGACGACCGCCGGCGCGGGCTCGGGCGCCTGCTGCTCAAGGCGGCGGCGCAGGCCGCGCGCACCGCCGGATGCGACGGGCTGGAGATGGTGCTGCCGCCGGACCGGCCGGACCTCGAAGCCTTCTGCGCCGCCACCGGCTTCGTCGCGGCCGGCACCCGCCTGACGCGGCCCCTGCGCAAGCGAAGCGCCGAGCGCTGAGATCGATGCCGCGTGTCGCGGTCAGTGCAACGTCGCGCCGGGGTCCGGGTCGATCTCGACCGCCTCGGCGAAGGGGAATTCCAGCACGATCTCGCCCGCGGCATCGGTGACGACGAGGTCGGCCGTCATCAGCCGGGCCTGGTCCCGCGCCTCACGCGCTTGGCCGGCGCGCAGCGCCGCCAGGATGGTGTCGCGGGCGGCCTCCCAGGCGGCGTCGGCATCGGGCAGGTCGGCGCCGTCCGGGTCCGTCACCCAGTCGTCGCCGATCCGTGTGTTGAAGAAGTAGCGCGGCACGGTACAGGCTCCTGCAGCATCGGGCTTCACGCACGCGAAGCGGGATCGGAGCAAGACATGGTGAAGCCCAGCCGCGCCGCAACGCCGGACGAGGCCGGCCGGCCCGCGAGGCCGTCGCTGCGGGCGGCGCGGCGGGCTTTTCTGACAGCGGCCCTCGGCCTCGCCTCGCTCGCGGGCGCCCAGGCGCAGCCGGCGGACCTCTCCGACGCGCGGGCGATGGCGCTGGTGCGCGGGCACCGCACGCAGGGCTTCGTCACCGTCGGCCAGAGCCTCGCCTATGCCGAGCGGGCCCGGCCAGACAGCTTTCGGCTGGCGCCCGCCCGGGTCGAGCGGCGCGCGGGCGAGCCGTTCACCCGCGTCCGCATCTGCTACTGGCTCCGCCCTGCCGGGCGCCCGGCCGAGCCGGATTGCGGGATCGACTACCTCGTCACCGACGGGCCGCCCCATGTCGAGGTCGCCGAGGCCTTCGGCGGCCTCGGCCGCGAGCTGGAAGCCGGCCGCGAGCGCTTCGTGCGCGCCCTCGACCGGGAGCTCGATCTCCGGCGCGATCCGGCCGCCAAGGCGCTCGGGGATGCGCTCGCACCCTACGATCCCTACGACCGCCGATAGGGCGGAGGCTGCGGCTGAGCTTGCCGATGGGGGTTCGGATCGCACGGCGTCGAACGTCTTCGAATGGGTCGTGGCCAGCGCCGCGCGGCTCCCTCTGGGGGAAGAGACTCCCGCTTCGACCCGGCCCCTTGGAGGGATCTGCGACGCCGGTCGCTAATGAGGCGCGAGGGCTTTGCGGCCCGGGCGTGCGACCGGCCCAGCGGCGTCCGGCCGCGCTGCCGCGTGGGCCCTGCCCCCCTATCTCCCGGGGGTCGCCAAGAGGACCATCCCGTGCCCGACGAGACGCTGACCGTCTACTACGACGGAGCCTGCCCGCTCTGCCGGGCGGAGATCGGGCATTATCGCCGCTGCCGCGGGGCCGAGCGCATCGCCTTCGTCGACGTGGCGCCGGACGGCGCTCCCCTCGGGCCGGACCTCGACCGTGCGGCGGCCCGCGCCCGCTTCCATGTCCGCGACGCCGACGGCCGGCTCCGGTCGGGGGCGGCGGGCTTCGCCCGGCTGTGGAGCGCGCTGCCGCGTTGGCGCTGGCTTGCGCGGATCGCGCGGCTCCCGGTCGTGCTGCCGCTCGCCGAGATCGCCTATCGCGCGTTCCTGCCGCTCCGCCCCCGCATCGCCCGCTGGCTCGTCCGCAACCGTTGAGAACCTGCCGGCGTGCTTGATCCGGCGCGTCGCGGCCGAGAAGGTAGGGCATGGCTCGCAAGCGCATCCACCTGACGACCGATATCCTGGCCGACGCCCTGCACCGGCTCGGGATCGCGGCGGCCGCGATCGACCGCGAGGCCCTGCGCGTCCGGATGGGCCTGCCCGAGCAGGACGGCTTCGTCGAGGATTCCGCCGTCGCCGCGGCGCTCCGCGACGGGACGGCGCGCCAGGCCTTCTCGCAGACCGGCGTCGCGGCGCTGAAGCTCGCCCTGCCGGCGCTCCGGGCCGAGCCGGGGCGGGACGGCGCCCTCGCCTGGCGGCTCCGGGTGAGCCTGCCGCTCCTCGACGACGGCCGCCTCGACCTGCGCCTCGACGGGCCGCCGGGCGAGGCGGCGGCCGAGATCCTGGAGGAGATGGCGCTCGGCAACGATCCGGCCTGGCGCCTCGACGACCTGCGCCGGGCGCTGGCCGAGACGTCGGCGGCCTCGGCGCGCACGCTCCACCGCACGGTCGCGCGCCTGCGCGACCAGATCCGGGACGACCTCCACGAGATCGGGGCGGACGCGCCGACCTACATCGCCCATCTCGACCGGTCGCTGCGCGCCCGCGTCTTCACGCCCGCGCCGAACCTCGCCCACGCGATCCTCGACACCCTGAAGACGGTGCGGACGCGGGCGAAGGCGGTGGCGCGCGAGGAATCCGGCCGTCGCCGCCTGCGCGACCGGGTCGGGTTCGGCTCCTACATCGACAAGTTCGTGCCCGCCCGCCGGCTGAACCGGCGCATCGTCTTCCACATGGGCCCGACCAATTCCGGCAAGACCTACGCGGCGCTGGAGGTGCTGGCGAAGGCGCCGACCGGGACCTACCTCGCGCCCTTGCGCCTGCTCGCGCTGGAGAACTACGAGGCCCTGCTCGAGCGGGGCCTGCGCGCCGGCATGGTCACCGGCGAGGAGATTCTGGGGGAGCCGGACCCGAGCCACACCGCGCGCACCATCGAGACCGCGGACCTGCGCCGCCCGGTCGAGGTCGCGGTGATCGACGAGATCCAGATGCTGTCCGACCCCGATCGCGGCTGGGCCTGGACCAACGCGCTGTTCGGGATCCCGGCGAAGACCGTGATCGTCTGCGGCTCGGACGACGCGCTCTCGCATGTCCGCCGCGCGGCGGAGGCCGCGGGCGAATCGCTCGACGTCGTGGCCTTCGTGCGCAAGACCCCGCTGGTGGCGCTCGACGAGCCCGTGCCCCTCGAATCCGTGAAGCCGGGGGATGCCGTCGTCGCCTTCTCGCGGCGGGCCGTGCACGAGAACCGCGAGGCGCTGGTGGCGGCCGGGCGCAGCGTCGCCACCATCTACGGCGCGCTCTCGCCGGAGGTGCGCCGGGCGGAAGCGGCACGGTTCCGCAACGCCGAGGCCGAGGTGCTGGTCACCACCGACGCGATCGGCATGGGCCTGAACCTCGGACCGCTCAAGCGGGTGATCTTCTCGGCGGTCACCAAGTGGGACGGCACGGCGACCCGCCCGCTCACCAATCCCGAGATCCGCCAGATCGCCGGCCGGGCCGGGCGCTTCGGCCATCAGGACGAGGGCCACGTCTCGGCCACCGACGACGTGAGCCTCGGCCCGATCCGCGATGCGCTGGCCGGCGCGCCGACGGCGCCCGCCGCCGACACCCGGTTCTACGTCCGGCCGGACCTGATCGCGATCGAGGCGGCGGCGGCCGAACTCGGCACCGACTCGCTCGCCGAGGTGCTGACGCATTTTTCCCGCGCGACGTTCTACGAGGGGTCCCCGTTCCAGCCCTCCGCGATGGAGGAGGCGCTGGAGGCGGCGCGCGCGGTCGACACGGCGCACCTGCCGATCCGCGAGGCCTTCGCCTTCGCGGTCTGCCCGATCGACCGGCGCGACCCGGCCTCGACCGCGGTGCTCGACCGCTGGGTCCAGGCCCGCGCGGCCGGCGCCGCCGTCCCGGCTCTGAGGGCCAACGTCGGCGGCGAGCTCGAGTACCTCGAACGCACGGTCAAGCTCGCCGCCGCCTACCTCTGGCTGGCCCGGCGCTTCCCCGACACGTTCGACGAGGCGGAGGCGACCAAGCTGCTGCGCGGCCGCGCCAACGCCGCCATCGAGCAGGCCCTGCGCGAGACGGCCTCGCGCACCGTGGCGGCACGGGCGCGGCCGCGCGTGCCGGCGTGACGTGGCGCTCTTTCCCTCCCCCGCAGAGGGGGAGGGAAGGCGCGCGTGGGCGTCGAAACCGAGCGGATTCGCGAAGAGACCTACTCTGCGCCCTGCCCCGCCGGCCTTGCCAGCAGCACGGCGGTCGCGATCCCGACGGCGAGGATCGTGACGGCGCAGGCGGCGAGCGCCGCGAGCTGGCCGATGCCCTGGAGCGCGACGCCGAGCAAGGCGACGCCGAGCGCCTGCCCGCAGAAGAACGAGAAGGCGTGGAGCGCCACCGCCGAGGCGCGGGCGGTCGGGGCGACCTCGGTCACCTGCACCTGAAACGTGTTGTGCAGCATGTAGAAGCCGAGCCCCATCGCGACGAGGGCGGCCGCGTCGAGCTGCCAGCTCCCCGCGAGGCCGATCATGGTCAGGGCACCGGCGCAGACGAGGCCGCCGCCGACCAGCATCCGCTGCATCCCGAGGAACCGGACCAGCAGGCCGACGAGGGCGGAGTAGATCAGCCCGCCGACGGCGAAGCCGGCGAGCGCCAGCCCGGCCTCGCGCGGGCCGCCCTCGCCGCGCGCCTCGATCAGCGGCGCGAGGTGCGGGAAGATGCCGAACACCGCGATCGCCTCGACGAACACCGCCGCGAACAGCACCCGCGCGCGCGGGTTGGCCACGATCGCGCGATAGCGCGTCAGCGCCAGCCCGAATTCCGGCCGTCGCGCCGGGAGGCGGCCGCTCCGGTCGAACCCGAGCAGGGTCGCGGCGCAGCCGAGCACGGCGACCGCGGCGTTGATCGCGAACACGCCGTGCCAGCCGACCTGCCCCTCGATCAGCCCGGCGAAGGTCGAGCCCGAGAGCTGCCCGAGGATCACCGCGACGAGGAAGCGGCCGATCGCCACCTGGCGGCGCTCCATCGGCACCCGGTCGCCCATCAGGGCGAGCGCCAGCGGGATCACCCCGCCGGCCGCGGCGCCCGCCACCATCCGCAGGCCGAAGAGCAGGCGCAGGTCTTCGGCGAAGGCGCAGCCGACCAGCGCCGCCACCAGCACCGCGAGGCACGCGGTGATGACCCGCTCCTTGCCGACCGCGTCGCCCACCGGCCCGAGGATCGGCTGGATCAGCGCGTAGGGCAGCGCGAAGGCGGTCGAGAGCAGCGCCACGGTGTGGGCGTCGCTGCGCAGGTCGCGCGCCAGCACGCCGACCAGCGGCTCGACCGAGCGCCACGCGAAGGTGCTGGAGAAGCCCGCGGCCGCGAGCACCAGGATCAGGCGAGCGATCGAGGAGGTGGGAGGCATGCTGGGCCGCGGCTCGCGAACGCCCGGCCGAGGAGGCCGGATCGGTCCCGGCCTAGCCGACATCGACCGGGTTTGCAGCCCCGCCGAGGCCGTGGAGCCGGCCGTCGGCATGCAAGGCGCCGCCCCTGAAACCCGACCGCGCGCGCCCTCGCCCGGCCGGGCGCACGATCCGGTCAGACGCGTCCGGGTGATCGCCGCGGGCGATCCCGGGGCGACGAGCGGGACATGCGCAGGCTTTGAAAGGCGTTGGCCTCAGAAGACGTGGCGGAGGATGAAGAACAGGACGCCCGCCAGGGTGATCGCCGCCGGCAGGGTCAGCACCCAGGCCAGCGCCATGTTGCGCACCGTCGACATCTGCAGCCCGGAGCCGTTGGCCGCCATGGTGCCGGCGACGCCCGAGGACAGGATGTGGGTGGTCGAGACGGGCAGGCCGTAGACCTCGGCCAGCCCGATCGTGCCGGCGGCGACGAGCTCGGCCGAGGCGCCCTGCGCGTAGGTCAGGTGGGTCTTGCCGATCCTCTCGCCGACCGTGACCACGATCCGCTTCCAGCCGACCATGGTGCCCAGGCCCAGCGCCAGCGCGACGCAGACCTTCACCCAGGTCGGGATGTAGCGCGTGCCGTCGTTGAGCAGGCCGGTATAGGCCTTCAGCGTGCCGGCCTCGGCCTCCGAGAAGCTGGCGCCGTTCTTCGGCAGCAGCCGGATCGCGTCGGCGGCGAGGTACATGTCGTTGCGCAGGTTCGAGGTCTGCGCCGCCGGCACCTGCTTGATCGCACCGTAGTTCCGCACGTTGGCGGCGATGTCGGTGGAGAGGGCCGCGAGCGCGCCGTAGACCGCCGGCTGGTTCAGGTCCTTGGTCTTGAGCGCGTCCGAGACCTGCTTGCGGGCGGCCGCCGCGTCGGGCTGGGCCGTCGTCCCGGCGTGGCTCGCGAACACCGCGCTGGCGCTCTGCGAGGTCTGGATGAAGGCCGGCGTCGTGTCGTCGGCCATGGTGCGGTTCAGGGCGTAGGCGGTGGGCGCCGCGCCGATCAGGATCAGCATGATGAGGCCCATGCCCTTCTGGCCGTCGTTGCCGCCGTGGAAGAACGAGACCAGCGTGCAGGTCAGGATCAGCAGCGAACGGATCCAGAGCGGGGGCGGCGTGTCGCCCTCGGGCGCCTCGTATAGGTCCTTGCGCCGCACGGTGAGCTTGAGCGCCAGCAGCAGGAGGGCCGCCGCGACGAAGCCAATGAGCGGGCTGAACAGCAGCGCCTTGAACACGCCGAGCGCCTGGGCCCAGTCGACGCCCGAGGTCGCGGAGCCTTCCGGCGCCATCAGCTGGTTGGCCAGCCCGACGCCGATCACCGAGCCGATCAGCGCGTGCGACGAGGAGTTCGGCAGGCCGAAGGCCCAGGTGCCGAGGTTCCAGACGATCGCGGCGATGAGCAGCGCGAAGATCATCGCGTAGCCGGCGCCCGACCCGACCTGCAGGATCAGCTCCACCGGCAGCAGCGTGACGATGGCGTAGGCCACCGCGCCCGAGGACAGCATCACGCCGAGGAAGTTGAAGGCGCCGGACCAGATCACCGCCACGAGCGGCGGCATCGAGTGGGTGTAGATCACGGTCGCCACCGCGTTGGCGGTGTCGTGGAAGCCGTTCACGAACTCGAAGGCCAGCGCGATCAGCAGGGCGAGGCCGAGGAGCACGAAGGCGCCGATCGCCAGCGGCGTCTGGCCGACCGCGTTCATGTCGGTGATCAGGCTGACGCCGGCGTAGACCAGGCCCGCCACCAGGATCAGCAGGAACGCGACGATCCCGCCCGGATGCAGGCCGCGATCGAGCGTCGGACCCGGGCGCCGCCTCGGTTCGGCGCCCGACAGGTGCGGTGTCAGGCGGGCAGAATCGGACATGACGGATCTCGACGGCGATCGGACTTCGAACGCCTTCGGATAGGTCGCGTGCGTGACGGTCCGGTGACGGCGCGCGAAAGGACAGTCGATCCGCGCCGGACGACCCGGTCAAGAGCCGGCGAATACCGGTCGAGCGCTCAGTGCCTGCGCGGGCGCCGCGGCGCCGTGGCCGGGGTCTTGTCGCGATTCTCCGCGACGAGCTTGCGCCAGCGGTCCAGGCGGTCGGGGTCGAGGGTTCCGTCGGCGATGGCGGCCTGCACCGCGCAGCCCGGCTCGTGCGCGTGGGTGCAGTCGCGGAACCGGCAGTCGGGCGCGCGCTCGGTGATCTCGGCGAACAGCGTGTCGATCCCCTCCGCGGCGTCGCTGACGTGGAGCGTGCGCATCCCCGGCGTGTCGATCACCCAGCCGCCCCCGGCCATCGCGTGCAGCGAGCGGCCCGTCGTGGTGTGGCGCCCCTTGGCGTCGTGCTCCCGGATCGCGCCGGTCTCCTGCGGCGCGTCCTGGCCGGGCCCGGCCAGGGTGTTGACGAGCGTCGACTTGCCGACGCCGGACGAGCCGACGAGCGCGACGGTCTGCCCGGGCCCGCACCAGGGCGCCAGCGCCGCCGCGGCGTCCGGGCGGCGCGGGTTGACGCCGACCACCGACAGCCCGCGCTGGAGGGCGGCGGCCTGCCGGCGGTAGGCCTCGACGTCGTCGGTCAGGTCGGCCTTGGTCAGCAGGATCACCGGGTCGGTGCCGCCCTGGTTGGCCAGGGCGAGGTAGCGCTCCAGGCGGGCCGGGTTGAAGTCGGCGTTGCACGAGGTGACGACGAACAGGGTGTCGACGTTGGCGGCCGCGGCCTGCGGGACCTTGCCGCCCTCGGTGCGCCTCTGCAGCACGGTCCTCCGCGACAATCGGCGGTGCAGGGTCAGCGTCCGCGGATCGGCCAGGACCCAGTCGCCGACGGTGACGTCGCCGGTGCTGGCGTGGACCGGCAGGATCAGCTCGACGGGGCCGGCGGCCGACAGCGCCGTCAACCGGGAGCGGTGGACCAGGGCGATCCGCATCGGCGCGAAGCCGGCATCGGCGGCCTCGCACTGGTCCTCGAAGAAGCCGGACCAGCCGAGGCTGGCCGCTTCTGCGGCGCGGAGGGCGTGGGGATCATCGGTCACGGCTTCAGCCCATGACACGGCGCCGGCCGGCTGACCAGTGAGCCGCGCGCGTGCGGAAGCGCCGCGGGATGCCGAAGGCGCAGGGTTTGAATTCAATATTCTGCGCGTGGAAGAACGAGTTAATTTCAACGTCGCGACAAATAATGTTCGTTTGCAGGGCAGCCTTGGCTTGCCCTAACCTCCCCCCGAGCGGTCCCGTGCAGCCGAGCCGTCGCGGTCCGTCAAGAATAGAGCCTGAGCCAACAGGTGCCGCAAGGCAGTGGCCGCAAGACCGGAACGGTCGTCGGCAGGGAGAGTCGCGTGAAGAAGAACAAGATCGTCAGCGCCGACGAGGCGATCGCCCTCATCCGCACCGACGACGTCGTCACGACGACGGGCTTCGTGCAGAGCTGCATCCCCGAGGCGCTGCACGCGGCCCTGGAGAAGCGCTTCGTCGAGACCGGCGCGCCCGGCAACCTCACCCTGATCATGACCGCCGGCGCCGGCGACAGCAAAGGCCTCGGCACCGGGCGCCTCCACCACGAGGGCCTGCTCGGGCGGGTGATCGCGGCGAACTTCGGGCGGATGCCCAAGGTGGCGCAGGCCGCGCAGGACAACCGCATCCGCGGCTACAACCTGCCGCAAGGGGTGATCTCGCAGCTCTACCGGGCCTGCGCCGCCGGCCAGCCCGGCCTGTTCTCGAAGGTCGGCCTCCACACCTACGTCGACCCGCGCCACGGCGGCGGCCGCGTGAACACCCTGACGACCGACGAGATCGTCAAGGTCGTGGAGGTCGAGGGCGAGGAGTGGCTGTTCTACCGGGCCACCAAGATCGACGTCGCCTTCATCCGCGCCACCAGCGCCGACCCGTCGGGCAACCTCTGCGTCTCCAAGGAGGCGCTGACGCTGGACAACCTCGCCCAGGCGATGGCCGCCCGCAACAACGGCGGCATCGTCATCGCGCAGGTCGAGCGCATCGTCGAGCAGGGCTCGATCAAGCCCAAGGACGTGCGCGTGCCGGGCATCCTGGTCGATTGCGTCGTGGTGGCGCCGCCCGAGCAGCACCGCATGAACTACGGCGTGCAGCACGACGCGGCGCTCGCCGGCGAGATCCGCGTGCCGGTCACCGGCCTGAAGCGGATGACGCTCGAAGCGCGCAAGATCATCGCCCGCCGCGCCGCGTTCGAGCTGCCGCCGAACGGCGTGGTCAACCTCGGCGTCGGCGCGCCCGAAGGCATCTCCTCGATCGCCAACGAGGAGAAGGTCACCCCCTACATCACCCTGACGACGGAGGCCGGCGCCGTGGGCGGCGTGCTCGCCTCGGGCTCGAGCTTCGGCGCGGCCACCAACGCCGACTCGATCATCGACCAGAACCAGATGTTCGACTTCTACGACGGCGGCGGCCTCGACATGACCTGCCTCGGCATGGCCGAGTGCGACGGCGCCGGCAACGTCAACACCAGCCGCTTCGGCGGGCGGCTCAACGGCTGCGGCGGCTTCATCAACATCTCGCAGAACGCGCGCAAGGTGGTGTTCGCCGGCACCTTCACCTCCGGCGGCCTCGTCACCGAGATCGACGAGGGCCGCCTGCGGATCGTGCAGGAGGGCCGTTCGCGCAAGTTCGTCGGATCCGTCGAGCAGAACACCTTCAGCGGGCCGTTCGCGCAGGAGCGGCGGCAGCCGGTGCTCTACGTGACGGAACGCTGCGTCTTCAACCTGACCCAGGCCGGGCTGGAGCTGATCGAGGTGGCGCCGGGCATCGACATCGGCCGCGACATCCTCGCCCACATGGACTTCACGCCGGTGATCGAGAACCCGATCCCGATGGACCCGCGCATCTTCCGCGACGAGCCGATGGAGTTGCTCGCCGACCTCCTGAACCTCAACCTGCCCGACCGGGTGAGCTACGACCCGGCGCGCAACCTGCTGTTCGTCAACCTCGAAGGCTGGCAGGTCCGCTCGAAGGGCGACATCGACGCGCTGCGTCAGGTGCTCGAGACCGCCTGCCTGAAGGCCGGGCAGCGGGTGAACTCGGTGGTCAACCACGACGGGTTCCGCATCGGCGAGAACCTCTACGACGACTACGCCGAGATGATCGAGTACCTGTCGAAGTACCACTACCTCACGACGACGCGCTACGCGACGAGCGCCTTCCTGCGCCTGAAGATGCAGGAGGCCCTGAGCCGCCGCGGCCTCGCCCCGCACGTCTTCGAGCGCCGCTCGGAGGCGCACGCCTTCCTCGAAGCCGCCGAGCGCGAGGCCGCGCAGGCCGAGGTCGGCGAGCGCCCGCTCCGCGCGGCCGAGTGATCGGAGGTCCGGCCGGACGCCGGGACGCGAGCGTCGGCGCCCGGATCCTGCGCGTCTCGGCCAAGTCGGGTCGAGCCTGAAGGCTCGGCTCATCAAGATGGCGCAAGCATCGATCGGACGCATGCCTGTCATCGAACCCGTGACGGGAACTCCGGGCGATGAGCACGCTTGGCTAAGTCTGATGTCGGGGGCTGCCGCGACGCCGGATCGAATCCGTCGATCGGGCAGGGTCGCCGGGACGCAGCCCTGCCCGACGCCGAAAGCGAGACGACCGTGCCCTTCTTCGAGAGTCGTTGGCTCTACGCCTCGCCCGTGAACGCGACCGAGCGGCATCTCGGTCGCACGTTGCGCGCGATGTACGAGGCCCTGCCGACGCCGCCGCCCTCCGAGCAGCTCTGCACGCTGTTGCGGAAGCTCGACGACGCCGTCGCGGCGGCCGATCCGACGCCCTGACGGGTCGGAGGCCGCCCTCGACCGGCGGGCCGCGCAGCGCGCCGTCGGTCTCCGCTTCGTCCGAGGCGTCACCGGGTTCCACGGGCAAGCCGCCGTCCGCCCGGACGCTGGCGCCCGACCATGAGAGCCGTCTCCTCCACGCCGGCCGGACGTCGTCGCCGACGCGATTTCTCCGGCTCTGCCAAGCGCTTGGCCAAGAGCTTGGCCAAGCTCTTCAAAGTCACGCAGCACCTCAAATCCAGGCGGCGCCTCGCCGCATCCGTCTCGCGGCGCGCGAGGACGGTCCGGGCCGATGATGGTTCCGGGCGTGGGAAATCTTTCTTTTCACTGATCCGAATGCAAGCATTGCCCCGAGAGAGACCGGACTTGGCGGCGATGCAGCCTATCGAAACGGTCACGACCCAGGTAGATGCTGGATCACGACAGGGGGAAGACATGACGCGTATCGATGGCGCCGAGGTCCTGAAGCGGACGCTCGCGGACGACGAGGCCGCCATCCTCGATGCCTGGACCGTGTCCCTTCGGGAGGGGACATCCCTTCAGAGCGGCCGCATCCGCGAGGCCGAGCTCCAGACCCAGGCCAGGGCGGTCTATCGCCAGCTTCGGGACGCTTTCGCCGCGGGCGGGCTCGACGCCGACGCGGAGGGCTTCGCCCAGCTCCGCGACACCCTCGCCGACATCTCGCGCTCGCGGGCGATCCAGGGCTTCACGCCGACCGACACGGCCAACTTCGTGTATTCTCTCAAGCCGCCGGTCTTCGAGGCCCTCGAGAAGGCCCACGCGACGGACGCGGCGACGCTGGCGGCGGGGACCCGGGCCGCGAGTAGGGTGCTCGATCGGCTCGGCCTGCACACCATGGAGGTGTTCCTGGCCAGCCGCGAGGAGGTGATCGGGCGCCAGGGCCAGGAGATCGCCGAGCTCTCGACCCCGGTGGTCCGGCTCTGGGACGGTATCCTCGCGCTGCCGCTCATCGGCACCCTCGACAGCGCCCGGACCGGCGTCGTGATGGAGAACCTGCTCCAGGCGATCGTCGACGAGGAGGCCGAGATCGCCATCATCGACATCACCGGCGTGCCGACCGTCGACACCCTGGTGGCGCAGCACCTGCTGAAGACCGTCGCGGCGGCGCGGCTGATGGGCGCCGACTGCATCGTCTCCGGCATCCGGCCCCAGATCGCCCAGACCATGGTCCATCTCGGCGTCGAGCTGAACGTCGTCTCGAAGGCGACCCTGGCCGACGCCTTCGCCGTCGCCCTGAGGCGGACCGGCCGCAAGGTGGTGCGCCAGCAGGCCTCCATCGAGGGACGCGGCTGACGCCATGGACCGCATCCCGATCCTCAAGCTGGGTGGCGCCCTCATCGTCACCATCCAGGTCGACATGCACGACCGCCTCGCCCTTGCGCTGGAGGAGGACCTCACCGCGATGATCGCGCGCACCGGCGCACGCGGCGTCCTGCTCGAGATCTCGGCGCTGGAAATCGTTGATTCCTTCATCGGGCGCATGCTGGTGAGCATCGCCGCCGTCTCGCGCGTCCTCGACGCGGAGACGGTCGTGGCCGGCATGCGGCCGGCGGTCGCCATCACCCTGGTCGAGCTCGGCCTGGAGCTGACCGGCATCAAGACCGCCCTCAACGTCGAGCGCGGCATGGCGCTGATCCAGGCGCGGCTCGCCGAGGAGGAGGACGGCTGCGGGGGCGACCGTGAAGGCCACGAAGGCTGAGCCCCCCAAGGCCGAGACCCTCGCGATCCGCTCGGGCGACGACGTCGTGCGGGTGCGCCAGCGGGTCCGCGCGCTCGCCATCGAGATCGGCCTCGGGCTCGTCGACCAGACCAAGATCGTCACCGCCGCGAGCGAGCTCGCGCGCAACACCCTCGACTACGGCGGGGGCGGCCACGTCCACGCGGAGATTGTCCAGGCCGGGACGCGCCGGGGCCTGCGCCTGACCTTCGAGGATCAGGGCCCCGGCATCGCCGACATCGATCAGGCGATGACCGACCACTACACTTCCGGCGGCGGGCTCGGCCTCGGTCTGGGCGGCGCCAAGCGGCTCTCGAACGAGTTCCACATCGCGTCGACCCCCGGAGCCGGCACCCGCGTGACGATCGCGCGGTGGAAGTGAGCATGCACCGGATCACCGTGACGGAAGCGAGCCAGGTGGCCGAGGCGCGGCGGCGCGCCGTCGCCGTGGCGCAGGGCATCGGCTTCGACGAGACCGCGGCCGGACGCGTGGCCCTGGTCGTCACCGAGCTCGCCACCAACGTCGTCAAGTACGGCGTGCCGGGCGAGGTTCTGGTGGGCACCTACGAGGACGGGACCGGCTCGGGGGTCGAGATCCTCGCCCTCGACAAGGGCAACGGTTGCCAGGATCTCGGCCTCGCCCTGCGCGACGGCCATTCCACCGGCGGCAGCGCCGGCGAAGGGCTCGGCGCGGTGCGTCGCCTTTCCGACGCCTTCGACATCGTCTCCCGGCCCGGCCTCGGCACCGCGGTGCTGGCGCGCCTGTCGATCGACAGGACGCGCACCCCGGACGGCGTGCCCGGCTTCGGCGCGGTGACGGTGCCGCTGAAGGGCGAGACCGCCAACGGCGACGCCTACGCCGTGCGCGAGCGCGACGACGGCTGGACCGCCATCGTGTCGGACGGCCTCGGCCACGGGCCGGAGGCCGCCAAGGCGTCCGAGGAGGCCCTCAAGCTGTTCCGGCGCCATCGCGACGAGCCGCCCGCCGCGATCCTCGCCGCCATCCACGCGGGCCTCTCCCACACCCGGGGCGGCGCGATCTCCGTCGCGCGCTACGCCCGGGATCGTGCCACCCTCGCGCTGGCCGGCATCGGCAACGTCGCCGGGGCGGTGGTCTCCGGCGCGGCGATGAAGCGGACGGTCAGCCTGGCCGGGACGGCCGGCCACGCGGCCCGGCGGATCCAGGAGTTCGAGTACCCGATGCAGGCGCGGGACGTGTTCGTGCTCTGCTCCGACGGCATCGCGACGGGCTGGTCCCTCGACGCCCATCCGGGCCTCGCCGGCGCCCACCCGACCCTCGTGGCCGGGGTCATCCTGCGCGACTTCGCCCGCGCCCGCGACGACGCCACTGTGCTGGTCGTGCGGGGGGACCCGGCATGAGGTGGCCGCTGCTCTCGAGCCTGGTCGAGCACGAGGACGACATCATCGCGGTGCGCCAGCGGGTGCGCGGGCTGGCCGAGCGCCTCGGCTTCGGCGTCCAGGACCAGACCCGGATCGCCACTGCCCTGTCCGAGATCGCGCGCAACGCCTACGGCTACGCCGGCGGCGGTCGGGTCGAGTACGGCCTCGACGCGGTGGAGGGCGGCCAGATCCTGCTGATCCGCGTCCGCGACGCGGGGCCCGGCATCCCGCATCTCGATGCCATCCTGGAGGGGCGCTACCGCTCGACCACCGGGCTCGGCATCGGCATCACCGGGTCGCGCCGGCTGATGAACCGCTTCGAGATCGAATCCGTCGTCGACCACGGCACGATGGTGACGTTCGGGATGCGGCTGCCGTTCGGCTCCGAGACCTTCACGGGGCGCCGGCTGACCACCCTGGCCGACGACGTCGCCCGGGCCCGGACGGACGAGCCGGCGACCGCCATGCGCGAGCAGAACCGCGAGCTCCTGCGCAGCCTCGCCGAGCTCGCCGAACGCGAGGAGGAAGCCCAGCGCCTGAACCGGGAGCTGTCCGACACCAACCGGGGCGTGGTGGCGCTCCACGCGGAGCTGGAGGCGCAGGCCGCCCTCCTCCGCGAGGCGGGGGCCCTCCTCGAGAGCCAGGTGGCGGCCCGCACCGCCGAGCTCGCCGCGGCGAACGCCCGGCTCCTCGCCGAGGCGGCCGAGCGCGAGCGGATGGAGCAGGACCTCCGGCAATCGCAGAAGCTCGAGGCGGTCGGCCAGCTGACCGGCGGCGTGGCGCACGACTTCAACAACCTGCTGACCATCATCCGCTCGTCCGTCGACTTCCTGCGCCGGCCGGACCTGCCGGAGGACCGGCGCAAGCGCTACATGGACGCCGTCTCCGACACGGTCGACCGCGCCGCCAAGCTCACCGGGCAGCTCCTGGCCTTCGCGCGCCGGCAATCCCTCAAGCCGGAGGTGTTCGAGGTTGGGGCGTGCCTGAACGGCGTGGCCGAGATGCTCGACACCATCACCGGCGCGCGCATCCGCGTCCGGGTCGAGGCGTCGGACAGGCCGGCCCTGGTGCGCGCCGACCTCAACCAGTTCGAGACGGCCCTGGTGAACATCGCCGTCAACGCCCGCGACGCGATGGACGGCAGCGGGACGCTGACGATGCGGGTGGCGGCCGGGCAGGCCATGCCGACGATCCGGGGCCATGCCGGCTCGCGCGGGCCGTTCGCCGCGGTCTCGCTCGCCGACACCGGCTCGGGCATTCCCCTCGACGTGCTCGGGCGCATCTTCGAGCCGTTCTTCACCACCAAGGACATCGGGCGCGGCACGGGGCTCGGGCTCTCCCAGGTGTTCGGCTTCGCCAAGCAGTCCGGCGGCGACGTCGACGTGACGAGCGAGATCGGCCGGGGCACGACCTTCACCCTCTACCTGCCCGAGGTCTCGTCGGAGGCGGTCGAGGCCGCCGTCGCCGACCCCGACGCCGCCCTGTCGCCGGCGGGGCTGGGCCAGCGCATCCTGCTCGTGGAGGACAACCTCGAGGTCGGCGCCTTCTGCTCGCAGATCCTCGAGGACCTCGGTTACGCGCCCGAATGGGTGGTCAACGCGGAGGAGGCGCTCGCGCGCCTCGGGACGGACGGGGCCGGCTTCCGGGCCGTCTTCTCCGACGTCGTCATGCCCGGCATGGGCGGCATCGAGCTCGCCAAGGCGTTGCGCCTCCGCATCCCGGCCCTGCCGGTGGTGCTGGCCTCGGGCTACAGCCACGTGCTCGCCCGCGAGGACAGCCACGGCTTCGAGCTGCTGCACAAGCCCTACTCGGCAGCGCAGGTCGGCCGGGTCCTGCGCCGGATCATCGGCACCGCATCCCCGGCCCCCGACCCCCCGGAGCACGGCCGATGACGCAGGATCAGACGGCGCCCGCCGCGCTGTCCGAGCGCGACCGCTCGCCGCCCTCGCGGAGTACGGGATCCGCGACAAGCTCGACATGCGCCGGGCTCTCGGCGCGAACGGGCTGTCCTGACATCCGATACAGCGGACACCGAGGTCCGTGGGAGCGTCGTCCGGCCGTCGGCCGGACGCGTCTCGCACCGACGGATCACACGTCGAGGTTGGCCACGCTGAGCGCGTTCTCCTGGATGAACTCGCGCCGGGGCTCGACCACGTCGCCCATCAGCTTGACGAACAGGTCGTCGGCGTCGGTGGTGTCCTTGACCTTGACCTGGAGCAGCGAGCGGATGTCGCGGTCGAGCGTCGTCTCCCACAGCTGCTGCGCGGTCATCTCGCCCAGGCCCTTGTAGCGCTGGAGCTGGAGCCCCTTCCGGCCGAACGCCATCACCGCCTCGAACAGCGCGACCGGCCCATGCAGGACCGTCGATTCGCCCTTGCGCGAGAAGGTGACCGGCTCGCCGTAGATCTCGCGGAGCGCATCGGCGCGGTCGGCGAGGCGGCGCGCCTCCTGCGAGGCGATGAGGCCGGCATCGAGCGTCGCGATCTGGCGCACGCCGCGCAGCGTGCGCCCGAAGACGTAGCCGCCCTCCGACGCCTCGCCCTGCCAGCCCTGCTCGATGTCGTCGGCGATGGCGTCGAGGCGCCTGGCCGTGACGTCGGCCAGGACCTCGGCCTCGCCCGCGTGCTCGGCCGCCTCCGGCCGGAAGGCGCCGGCCAGCACCGCCTGCTCGACCACCGAGCGGTCGTAGCGGGTGTGCAGGCCGAGCAGAATGCCGCGGAAGGTGCGGGCCTCCTCGACCAGCGTCTTGAGCTGCGGGCCGCCGAAGGCCGCGCCCGAGGCCAGCGTCAGGGTCGCGCCCTCGACGCCCTGGTCGATCAGGTAGTCCTCGAGGGCGCGCTCGTCCTTGAGGTAGAGCGCCTTGCGCCCGCGCTCGGCTTTGTAGAGCGGCGGCTGGGCGATGTAGAGGTGGCCGCGCTCGATCAGCTCCGGCATCTGCCGGAAGAAGAAGGTCAGGAGCAGGGTGCGGATGTGCGAGCCGTCCACGTCCGCGTCGGTCATGATGATGATGCGGTGGTAGCGCAGCTTGTCCGGGTTGAAGCCCTCGCGGTCGGTCGAGGACCGCCCGATCCCGGCCCCGAGCGCGGTGATCAGCGTGCCGATCTCGGCCGAGCCGAGCATCCGGTCGGCGCGCACGCGCTCGACGTTGAGGATCTTGCCCCGCAGCGGCAGCACCGCCTGGAAGGTGCGGTCGCGGCCCTGCTTGGCCGAGCCGCCGGCCGAGTCGCCCTCGACCAGCAGGATCTCGCACTTGCTCGGGTCGCGCTCCTGGCAGTCGGCGAGCTTGCCCGGCAGCGAGGCGATGTCGAGCGCGCCCTTGCGGGTCACGGTCTCGCGCGCCTTGCGCGCGGCCTCGCGGGCCGAGGCCGCCAGGATCACCTTGCCCATCACCGACCGGGCCTGGGACGGGTTCTCCTCCAGCCAGTTCGACAGGCCCTCGTTCAGCACGTTCTCCACCGCCGGGCGCACCTCGGAGGAGACGAGCTTGTCCTTGGTCTGCGACGAGAACTTCGGGTCCGGCACCTGCACCGAGATCACCGCGGTCAGGCCCTCGCGGCAATCCTCGCCGGTGAGGGTGATCTTCTCGCGCTTGGCGATGCCCGACGATTCCGCGTAGCCGGTGATCTGGCGGGTCAGCGCGGCGCGGAACCCCGCCATGTGGGTGCCGCCGTCGCGCTGCGGGATGTTGTTGGTGAAGGGCAGCACCGTCTCGTTGAACGAGTCGTTCCACCAGAACGCCACCTCGACGCGGATGCCGTCGCGCTCCGAGCGCACCATGACGGGCTTGGACACGCCCTCGATCGGCTTGCGCGAGCGGTCGAGGTAGCGCACGAACGCCTCGATCCCGCCCTCGTAGTACAGCTCCTCGCGCCGGTGCTCGGGGTGGCGCGCGTCGGTCAGCACGATCCGGACGCCGGAATTGAGGAAGGCGAGCTCGCGCAGGCGCTTCTCCAGCGTCGCGAAGTCGAACTCGATCATCGTGAAGGTGTCGGTGGAGGGCAGGAAGCTGACCTCCGTCCCCTTCCGCCCGTTGCCGGGGCCGAGGACCTTGAGCGGGGCCACGGCGTCGCCGTGGCGGAACTCCATCGTGTGCTCCTTGTCGTTGCGCCAGATGCGCAGGCGCAGCCACTGCGACAGGGCGTTGACGACCGAGACGCCGACGCCGTGCAGGCCGCCCGAGACCTTGTAGGAATTCTGGTCGAACTTCCCGCCGGCGTGGAGCTGGGTCATGATGACCTCGGCCGCCGAGACGCCCTCCTCCTTGTGGATGTCCACTGGGATGCCGCGGCCGTTGTCCGAGACCGTGCAGGAGCCGTCGGCGTTCAGCGTCACGGTCACGAGGTCGGCATGGCCCCCCAGGGCCTCGTCGATGGCGTTGTCCACCACCTCGTAGACCATGTGGTGCAGGCCCGAGCCGTCGTCGGTGTCGCCGATATACATACCGGGGCGCTTGCGCACGGCATCCAGGCCCTTGAGCACGCGGATCGACTCCGCGCCGTAGGCGTCGACGAATTCGGCGGGGGGCACGGCGCCCTGGGACAGGTCGTTCGGGTTCTGGTCAGACATCAAGGTCCTCGGGCAGGCGGGTCCGAGCGCGAGGGTCCGGCGCCCGCTTGGGAGCAGCCCCGCCTGCGATTCGATCAGTCCGCCTCATATAGGCGTTCCGCCTTGAAATTGCATCGTTTCCAGGCTTGCACGGCCTGGCTCGGTCCCGTGTTCTGACGCGGCCGCCTTAACGTCGGGTTAGGCCTGAATCCCGCCGGCCGTCGCTGCGTCGAGGCGTGCGATCGCATCGGGCGGGAGGCGCAGCGTGGCGGCCCCGATCAGCTCGTCGAGCTGCGCCACCGAGGTCGCGCTGGCGATCGGCGCGGTGATGCCGGGGCGCGCCATGATCCAGGCGAGCGCCACCTGCGCCGGGCTGGCGCCGTGCTCGGCGGCGACCGCATCGAGCACGCCGAGCAGCGCGAAGCCCTTCGGCGTCAGGTACTTCGACACCCGGTTCTCGCGGGCGCGGCCGGCGGCGGACTCCGCCGAGCGGTACTTGCCGGTGAGGAAGCCGGCCGCGAGCGAGAAGTAGCCGATCACGCCGAGCCCGGCCTCGCGGCAGACCGGCTCGAGCTCGGCCTCGTAGCCGCGCTCGGCCAGGCTGTAGTCGGGCTGCAGGCATTCGTAGCGCGGCAGGCCCGCGCGTTCCGCGACGGCCAGCGCCTCGCGCAGGCGCGCGGCGGAAAAATTCGAGGCGCCGATCGCCCGCACCTTGCCCGCCTGGATCAGGCGCTCGTAGGCGCGCAGCGTCTCCTCCTGCGGGGTCGCCGCGTCGTCGGCATGCGACTGGTACAGGTCGATCCGGTCGGTCCGGAGCCGGCGGAGCGAGGCCTCGCAGGCCTCGGCGATGCGCGCGGGCGCGAGGCCGGTCCTGCCCCCGCCCATGTCCATGCCGACCTTGGTCGCCAGCACGACCTTGTCCCGCGTGCCGCGCGCGGCGAACCACCGGCCGATCACCGCCTCCGACTCGCCGCCCGCATGCCCGGGGGCCCAGCGCGAGTAGACGTCGGCCGTGTCGACGAAGTTCAAGCCCGCGTCGACGAAGCGGTCGAGGATCGCGAAGGACGTGGTCTCGTCGGCCGTCCAGCCGAAGACGTTGGCGCCGAGGCACAAGGGGGCGACGGACAGGCCGGAGCGGCCGACGGGGCGCGTTTCCATGGCGCTCAACCCTGCAGGAACGGGTTCGAGACCCGCTCCTCGCCGAGCGTCCCGGTGGGTCCGTGGCCGGGGATGAAGGCGAGGTCGTCGCCGAGCGGCAGCACCTTCTCACGGATCGCGCGGATGAGCTGGTCGTGGTTGCCGCCCGGCAGGTCGGTGCGCCCGACCGAGCCCTTGAACACCACGTCGCCGACCAGGGCGAAGCGCGCGTCGCGGCTGACGAACACCACGCTGCCGGGCGAATGGCCGGGGGCATGCAGAATGTCGAAGGCCAGCGGCCCGACGGTCACCGCGTCGCCCTCGTCGAGCCAGCGGTCGGGCACGACCGCGCGGGCACCGTCGATGCCGTAGTTGGCGCCGGTCTCGGGCAGCGAGTCGAGGAGGTAGCGGTCGGCCTCGTGCGGGCCCTCGATCGGCACGCCGAGGCGCTCGCGCAGCTCGGCCGCGCCGCCGGCATGGTCGATATGCCCGTGCGTCAGCAGGATCTTCTCCACGCTCACGCCCTGCTCGGCGATCGCCGCCTCGATCCGGTCGAGGTCGCCGCCGGGATCGACCACGGCGCCGACCTTGGTCGCGGCATCCCAGATCAGGGTGCAGTTCTGCTGGAAGGGCGTGACCGGGATGATCCCGACGCGGGGCGTGCCTGGCATGGTGGTCCGTTCACCGAGTGGAGGGTGGAAGCGCCGCCCGTTCTAACCCCGATCGGGTCGAGCCGCACCCCGGGGGGCGGCCGCACCGCAGGAGCGCTTGTATCCGAAATGCGACGGCTCGGCCGATTCATCGCGCGTGCGCCGCCGCCGGCTGGTTGGTTGACGGTGCAACCGATACAACTTTGTGCACAATCCTTCGTCCGTCTCGCCTTCCTCCAACTCGCCTTCGTCCGTCTCGCGGATCTGCGCCGTGCCCGTGCCACCCGCCATCGTCGACATCGCCGCGCGGTTGCCGGTCGCGCCGCGCGTCGACCGCACCGGGTGACCGCGATGGCGTTCCGGCGCTTGCGGGGGCGCGTCCGCCTCCGCCGGATCGTGCCCGCCCTGATGCTGGCCCAGCTCGTATCCGCGGCGGCTGGGGCGGAGGCCGCGGCAAGGCCGGAGGCGGAGGTCCGATCCGGATCGGACGACGGCGTCACCCTCGACACGCTCTCCGTCGTCGGCGAGGCCCGCCCCGACGAGCCCCGCGGCTTCGGCGTGTCCGCTCCGCCCGGATCGGCCCCGAGCCCGATCGAGAACCCCGTCGGCCAGGTGGTGACGTCGATCGGGCGCGCGGGCGCGATCGACGACCGGCCGCCGACGGGGATCGGCGCCGTGCTCGCCAACAGCCCCGGCGTCACCGTCCGCCAGGGGCTCGGCGGCCGCGACGTGGTGATCTCGATCCGCGGCAACAACGCCCGCTCCACCGGCATCACCCGCAACATGGTGGTGCTGGAGGACGGGTTCCTGGTGACGCAGGCCGACGGCGCCTCGCGCTTCGACCTGTCGGATCCCCGCGCCTATTCGCGGATCGACGTGTTCCGCGGGCCGCAATCGGCCCTGTTCGGCAACTATGCCAGCGGCGGCGCGCTGGCCTTCCGCACCCGCACCGGCCGCGAGATCGACGGCGCCGAGGTCGCGGTCGACGCCGGCAGCTTCGGCGTCCTCAACACGTCCTTCGCCGTCGGCCAGGCGAGCGGCCCGTTCGAGATCAGCCTGTTTTCCAGCGACGCGCGCGGCAACGGCTACCAGGGCCATGCGAGCTTCGACACCCAGACCGTCAACCTGCTGGCGAGCTACACCCCGAGCCCGGACGACCGCTTCACCCTCAAGGTGATCGACAACGTGGTCTCCACCGGGCTGCCGGCGCGCGCGTCGCTGAACCAGTTCACCCTCAACCCGTACCAGCGCGGCTGCGAGACCGCCGCGACGGCGGCGCCCGGCTGCGCGACGGTCGCGATCCTGCGCAACGGCATCTTCGGACGGACCGTGGCGGTGACCGCCGACGAGGGCGGCTTCGGGCGCGACGACCGCCGCACCGTCGTCGCCGGCCGCTGGGAGCACGACGTCGACGCGCAGACGACCTGGCGCGTCCAGGCCGGCTACGACGAGCGCCGCTACGACCAGCCGTTCTACACCCTGGCGGGCCGCGCCAGCCTGCCCTCGGTCAACCTCGCCGCCGACCTGACCCGGCGCGGCGAGCTGTTCGGGCTGGCCGCCACCGGCTACCTCGCGCTGAGCTACGACACCATCGACATCCGCGCGCCCACCTTCAACCGGGCGGCCTACGGAGGGCCGCGGATCGGCGCGCTTATCGGCCTGCAGGAGGCGATGCAGGACAACCTCGGCGGCCGGGCGCGGGCCGAGATCGCCGTGTCCGACCGCTGGACCGCCGTGCTCGGGATCGGCGCGACGCGGACCGCGATCGCCGGGCGCAACACCACCTTCGCCTACACGGCCGCCGGCGCCGCCTCCGCCGTCACCGGGGTCGACCCGACCTACGTCAACGTCGCGCCCGAGCTGATCCTCGTCTACCGGCCGGATGCGGACTGGGCCCTGCGCGGCCGGGTCGCCGCCGGCTACGCGACGCCGTCGGTCGGCAACCTGTTTGTCACGCCGGCCGGCATCCCCGGCGACAACACCGGGCTCCGGTCGCAGCGGAACCTCGGATTCGACCTCGGCGCGGACTGGTCCCCGACGGCGGGCGTGCGCGTCAGCCTCACCGGCTTCTACGAGCTCTTCCGCAACGAGCTGGTCGGCCAGTCGCCGGGGGCGGGGCTCCTGTCCTACACCTTCAACGTGCCGGCCTCGGAGCACCGCGGCATCGAGCTCGGGGCGGAGGCGGCGCTCGGCTCGGGCTGGCGCGGCACGCTGGCCTACACCTTCGACGCCCAGGTCTACACGCGGTTCGTCGAGCGCCTCGCGGCCGGCCCGCTCACCGCCGCGTTCGACCGGGCCGGCAACCGCATCGTCGGCGTGCCGGAGCACCAGCTCCTCGCCCGGATCGGATACGACGTGCCGGCCGGGCCGCTCGCCGGCCTCGGCACCTACGCCGAGGCGGTGGCGCAGGACGGATCCTTCCTCGACAACGCCAACCTGCTGCGGGTGCCGGGCTTCGCGGTCCTGAACCTCAACGTCCACTACGCGACGGCGCTCGTCGGCGACGTCCGGCGCCTCGACCTCTACGGCGAGGTCCGCAACGTCCTCGACACCGCCTATGTCGGCGCCGCCAACCCGCTGGCGAACACGCTGAGCCCCGTCAGCGGCCTGCAGAACGGCCGCGCCGTGCTCGCGAACACGAGCGGCACGATCTTCGCCGGCCCGCCGCGGATCTTCATGACCGGGATGCGGCTGCGATTCTGAGCCTCGTCGCGCGCGGTCGATGGGGCGCGCGGGAGGACGATGCTCTCGGGGTCTCGCTCAGTCGGCCGCCCCGCCCTTCGGCCGGCGGAAGCCGTCGTGGAGCGCCAGCATCTCCGCCATGCCCAGCGCCCGGCTGCTCCAGCGGGTCTCGGCGGTGTTCACCTGGGTGAAGCGGTCGTGCGAGCGGCCGCCATAGGCGCCGAACAGCACCAGCGCCTCCGCGCCGTCGGGCGCCGGGCGGTCGATCCGGTAGGAGGGCGGGCCGCCCTTCGCGGTCACCCCGATCCGCACCACGGCGTCGCCGAAATGCTTCTGGCACATCCGCATGGTGGCGAGCACCGCGCGGAGATAGGCCTCGCCGTCCTCGAGGTCGGGCAGCACGTCGGCGATGGTCGCGTCGGGCGAAAGTGGGGGGCGTCGGGGCATCGGGTTCTCGCTTCCCGGTCTCCCCTACCCTGCCGCGGCGGCAAGCGCGAGGCGCCGGTCAGGTCGGCTTGCGCTTCAAAAGCGCGTCGAGCCCGCCGACCCGGAACCAGTGATAGCCGTAGCCCTCCAGGTAGAGGCCGTGGCGCCCGGCATCGTCCGCCTCGCTGCGCTCGCCCGTGAGCAGGTCGATCAGCAGCAGGCCGTCCGGCGCGGGGACGCCGGTGTCGAGCGCGACCTCGGTCGGGCCGGGCCCGAGGTTGTGGAGGCACAGCACCGCGTTGCCGCGCCAGTCGTAGCGGAGCGCCAGCACGGCCGGCTGGCCGGTCTCGAGCGCGGTGACATCGCCCCAGCCGATCTCCGGCGCCTCCTTGCGCAGGCGGATGATGCTCTGCATCCAGTTGAGGAGCGAGCCGGTCTCGTGGCGCTGGTCCGCGACGTTGACGTGCGCGTAGCCGTAGGCGCCGTGGTCGATCGGCGGCATGGTCGGCGTCGCCGACCGGGTGAAGCCGCCCTGCGCCTCGGGCGTCCACTGCATCGGCGTACGGGCGCAGTCGCGCTCCTTCAGGGTCAGGTCGTCGCCCATGCCGATCTCGTCGCCGTAGCGCAGCACCGGGGTGCCGGGCAGCGTGAACATCAGCGAGTAGGCAAGCCGGATGCGGCGCGGGTCGCCGTCGAGCATCGGCGCGAAGCGGCGCCGGATGCCGCGGTCGTAGAGCTGCATGCCCTTGTCGGGGCCGAACCTCTCGAAGACGGTCTGGCGCTGCTTATCGGTCAGGCGACCGAGGTCGAGCTCGTCGTGGTTCCTCAGGAAGATGCCCCACTGGCAGGAGAGCGGCCGGGGCTTGGTCCGCTCGATCGCCTTGACGAGCGGCCGCGCGTCGTGGGCCGCCAGCGCGTAGAAGGTCGCCTGGTTGACCTGGAAGTTGAACATCATGTGCGCGCGGTCGGCGTCGTCGCCGAAATAGTCGAGGTCCTGGCGGGGCAGGATGTTGGCCTCGGCCAGGATGATCGCGTCGCCCTTGCGCCATTGCAGGAACTCGCGGAAGTCGCGCAGCATGTCGAACTGCTCGCGCGGCGCGCCCGTCACGTCGGCGCCCTTCTCGGCGATGACGAAGGGCACCGCATCCATGCGGAAGCCCGAGACCCCGAGCTCGATCCAGAAGCCCATGATCTTCAGGATCTCGGCCAGCACGGCGGGGTTGGCCGTGTTCAGGTCGGGCTGGAAGTCGAAGAAGCGGTGGAAGTAGTAGGCGCCCGCCGCCTCGTCCCAGGTCCAGGTCGTCGTCTGGACGCCGGGAAACACCATGCCTTCGTCGGCGTTGGCCGGCTTCTCCTTCGACCAGACGTACCAGTCGCGATAGGGCGAATCCGGGTCGGAGCGGGCGGATTGGAACCAGCGGTGCTGGTCCGAGGTGTGGTTGACCACGAGGTCGATCAGCACCCGCAGGCCGCGCTGCTTGGCGGCGTGGGTGAAGGCCACGAAGTCCCCGAGCGACCCGTAATCCGGATCGACCCCGTAATGGTCGGCGATGTCGTAGCCGCCGTCGCGCTTCAGCGAGGGCTGGAACGGCATCAGCCACACCGCCGTGACGCCGAGCCCCTGGAGGTAGTCGAGCCGCCGCTCCAGCCCGGCGAAATCGCCGATCCCGTCGCCGTCGGCATCCATGAAGGTGGCGACCGACAGGCAGTAGATGACGGCGTTCTTGTACCAGAGGTCGGTGATCATCGGGCCTCGCGAGGTCGAAGGGGGCCCGACGCGCGCGGCGGGACGGAGGAAGCCGGCCGGTCCGCTACTTCCGCGCATGCTCCATGTAGGCGCGCAGCACGGCGTTGATCCGGGTCTGATATCCGCGTCCCTGGCCCTGGAAGAAGGCCAGGACGTCGGCGTCGAGCCGGATGGTCATCGGCTTCTTGCGCGACTCGGGGTGGAACACCGCCTTGCTCCAGTCGATCTCCAGCCCCGCCTCGTCGGGGTCGGAGGCGACCGCGGCCTCGACCTCGGCATCGGTCATGGCCTTCACGGCCTCCCAGTCTGTCCGGTCCTCGCCGTCCCTCCGCATCGCGGTCAGTTCCTCAGCCGTATAGCTGACGATATGCGGCTCGTTCCTCATGACGTGCCCTCCGGAGTGAGATCGCGCGACGCCGATCGCCGCGCCATGTCCAGACCAGGGCGACGAACACCCCGTCGAGTTCGGCGACGGTGATCATGCGCGGCTCGGGCGCATGCGTCGACGGCAGGTCGAGCCGGGCGCGACCGTCGAACAGGAGGTCCGCCCTGACGAAATCGAGCCGGTGCTTGGCAAGGTTGCCGAGCCGCTTGGCCTCGTCCCCCTCGAACATCGCAGCGCACCGTAACGTGTCCATACGAAGCGTCAATACGCAGCCGCGCACAAGCCTGGGGCGAGGCACGCTCCTTAAAACAGCCGCGTTGTGCACGCCCTGTTCAGAGCGACGCCCGCAGGTTCGGGGCGCGCGTGGAAGAGCCCGGTGCCCCGGATTTCATGAACACCATCCTGATCAAGCTGTTCGCGACCGCCCTGACGCTGAGCCAGGTCACGACCAAGCCCGATGCGGTGAGGACCCGGTTCGACCCTGCCGTCGACGGTCCGCAGGTCGTGCAGATCCTGCGCGACGGCTGCGCGCACATGCGAAAAGCCTTCGACATCGAGGACATCAACCTCGACGAGCTGATCTCCACCGCGATGGAGGACCCGAGCGCGGTGGCGGGGCCGGCGGCGCCGAAGATCCTGCACGGGCTCGACATCGGCGAGCTGAACACGAGCTACAAGCAGTTCTGCAAGGGCGAGAACCCCAAGGCCTCGCCGTTCGACGCCCGCGAGGTGATCGAATTCTACAACAGGGCGACCACCGACCTGCCGACCGCCGAGGCCCTGCGCGACAAGGCGCTGCCGGGCATGACCCGCATCCTCGACGCCTCGGGAAAGCCCTTCGCCGAGACCTTCGAGCCGAACGGCCGCCGCCTCGTCGTGCCGATCGGCGACGTGCCGCAACTGGTCCGACAAGCTTTCATCGCCGCCGAGGACAAGCGCTTCGAGAGCCACCACGGCATCGACGAGCGCGGGGTGATCCGCGCCTTCATCGGAAACCTCGCCGCCCCGGGCCGCCCGGCCGGCGGCTCGACCATCACGCAGCAGGTGGTGAAGAACCTCTCGGTGGGCGACGACGTCACCTACGAGCGCAAGATCCGCGAGATGATCGTCGCCTCCCGCCTGGAGCGCATCCTCGGCAAGCCGCAGATCCTCGGGCTCTACCTCAACGGGATCTATCTCGGCCGCGGCGCCTACGGCATCGAGATGGCCGCCAGGAGCTATTTCGGGAAGTCGGTGGGCGAGCTCACCCTGCCCGAGGCGGCGCTTCTCGCCGGCATGCCGAAGGGCCCCAACTTCTACAGCCCCGACAAGTACCCCGAGCGCGCCCGCGAGCGCCGCGCCTACGTGCTCGCCCGCCTCAAGGAGGAGGGGGCGATCACCGAGGCCGAGATGGCGGCGGCCGTCGCCTCCGACCTCGGGCTGAAGCCGATCGAGACCGCGCGGCGGGATTCCGGGTTCTACGTGGTCGATCATCTCACCCGCGAGGCCCGCACCTTCGCCGGCCTCGATTCGCTCACCGCTTCGTCCTTCACCGTGCGCTCGACCATCAATGCCGGGCTCCAGCGGGCGGTCGAGGGCGCGCTGCAGGACGGGCTGGCGAATTACGAGCGCGGCACCGGGCGCCAGACCTTCTCCGGGCCGGAGTTCAACCTCGCCGACAGCGTGCGCAAGCTCGGGGCGGCGACGCCCGCCCCCGAGGCGGCGCCGCAATCGCTGCCGGGCGTGACCGGGGCGGAGGCGAAACCCGAGGCGGCGAAGGCGGCCGTCGGCAGGCCGGCGCGCGGAAAGCCGGTCGCCGCGGCGGCGCCCGCCGAAAAGCCGGTGTGGCTGCGGGCGCTCGAGAGCGCCCGGCCGGTGCTCTACGACGTGCGCTGGCCGCTCGCCGTGGTGCTGGAGACCGGCCGCAACGGCGTGAAGGTCGGGCTCGGCGACGGCCGCGTCGCCCTGCTCGACCCCGGCATCGCCCGCGGCAGGCTGCAGCCGTACGACGTCGTCCGGGTGAAGCTGCGGGACGGCAAAGGTCTGCGCGCCGAGATCCGCGTGAAGCCGTCGGTGCAGGGCGCGGCCCTGATGCTGGAGAACCGCACCGGCCGCATCCTGGCGATGGCCGGCGGGTTCTCCTACCCGGCGAGCCAGCTCAATCGCGTGACGCAGGCGGTGCGCCAGCCCGGCTCGACCCTGAAGCCGCTGACCTACCTCGCCGCGCTGAACGCCGGCCTGCAGCCCAACACCCTGGTGATGGACGCGCCCGTGACCCTGCCGCCGATCGGCGGGGTCGGCGACGCATGGTCGCCGAAGAACTACGAGGGCGGCGGCTCCGGCCCGACGACCCTGCGGCGCGGCCTGGAATTCTCCAAGAACCTCGTCACCGCCCGCCTCCTCCAGGGCGGGATCGCGGACAAGGCGCCGGCCAGCCTCAAGCGGGTCTGCGACATCGCCCTGGAGGCGCAGATCTACGCCGCCTGCGAGCCGTACTACCCGTTCGTGCTGGGCGCCCAGCCGGTGCGGATGATCGACCTCGCCGGGTTCTACGCCGCGGTGGCCAACGAGGGCGCCCGCACCGCGCCCTACGCCCTCGAAGGGATCGAGCGCGACGGCAGGACCGTCTACGCCCACGCGGCCCGCGAGCCGGTGCGGATCGGCTCGGCCGACCGGGTCGCGTTCTACCAGCTCAAGACCATGCTCCAGGGCGTGACCAACCACGGGACCGCGGCGGCCCTGGCGCGGGTCTCGCAGTTCGTGGCCGGCAAGACCGGCACCTCGGAGAACGAGAACGACGCGTGGTTCGCCGGCTTCACCAACGAGGTCACGGTGGTGGTCTGGGTCGGCTACGACAATGCCGACGGCACCCGCAAGACGCTGGGCCGCGGCCAGACCGGCGGCCACGTCTCCGTGCCGATCGCGTCCGCGATCTTCCAGGCCGCCTGGGCCAACGGCGTGGCCAAGACCCCGCTGGCCCCGCCCTCCCCGGAGGCGCGGCAGATGCTCGTCGACCTCTCGATCGACCCGCGCAGCGGGCAGCGCGTCTCGGGCGGCGGGTTCACCGAGCACTTCCGCAAGGCCGCCGACGGCCGCATGGCCGACACGCAGTACAAGCTGCTGCCGCGCGAGAACGCCTACGCGATGCGGCCGGACGCGGAGGACGGCGACCTCTCGGGCCTCGAGGACGGCGCCGACGTCGCCGGCGACGCCTACGGCAACCGCGCGCCCGATGCCGACCTGCTCGACCCGTTCGGCGACCGGCGCCCGGCGATGCGCAGCCGCCGGGCCCAGGGCGACCTCGACGGCGGCTCCCGGCTCTGGCCCGGCCAGACGGCGCGCTCGCCCTTCGGCGACGACGATGCCCGGCCGCGGCGGCGCGACCCCGATTACCTGTTCGGCGACGACCCGCGCTACTGACGCCGCCGCCCCTCCCCCTTTCCCATCGAGGTTCCTTTCGTGCGGATGCAGCTTCCGGCTCGCCTTGCCCTGCCCTTGCTCGTGCTCCCGGGGTTCGTGCTCTCGGGCGCCCCATGCGCGATGGCCCAGGCGCCGGCACCGTCGCCCGCGCAGCCGGGCATGGCGGCGACGCCGGCCGCCGCCGGGCGGATCCGCGAGGTCGCCTCGATCACCGCCGTCGATCCGACGACGCTCAAGCCCGGCGCGATCCTGGTGAGCGACCACCGCGACAACCCGTCGACGCCGGAGAACGGCTTGACGCCCTACCTCGACTGGGTCCGGACCAAGCCTGCGGAAGCGGCCGCGCTCTCGCCCTTCCCCGGCTACAAGGAGCCGGACTACACCACCACCGTGAACGGCGTGGCCAAGCCCCGGCACGAGACGCTGAAGGTTTACGTCGCCGAGGGGCGCTTCGTGGTGGCGCGGCCTCCCGAGGCGATCGACCTCGCGGCGCTGGCCCGTCTCGGCTTCGTGCAGGCGATGGACCCGGCGATCAAGCACAAGGCCCTCGACCCCGCCGACGTGACGCCGACCAAGGACCCCGCCGCGGCCTTCGCCCGCCGTCCCGACCGCCCGTGGTGCGAGCCGGGCACGGTCTGCATCGAGTCGCGCTACGACCTCGAGGGCAAGCTGCCGCTCGGCGTGAAGCTCGCCAACAAGCTGGAGGAGGGCGGCGCGAAGAAGATCGCCGAGTTCGTGACGTTCCAGAGCGAGCTGCGCACCCTCGCCCCCGATCGGGCGGCCGGCCTCGGGGCGCTGACGAAGGTCGACACCACCGTCACGGGCGGGCTGGAGCAGACGATCTTCTGGGTCAACCAGATCCTGCGCTTCGGCAAGTTCCTGGCGGTGTTCCAGCCGATGCCGGGCGACCCGACCAAGACCGTCGTGACCACCTACATGGCGCTGGCGATCAAGGGCGACGTCCTCGACCGCAAGGCGGAATACGCCCGCGTCCCCGTGCTCAGGAACCTGCTGCCGGCGCAGGTGCTGATGGGCAATTCGAGCTTCAACACCGGCACCTCGATCAGCGCCGGCCTGCCGACCTACGCCCGCAACCGCATCGCGGCCTTCGCCGACGCCCTGGCCAAGCGCTAGGGCGCCCCGGGCCGCGGGTGCGGAGCGATCCGGGGATCAGTAGCCGCGGTTGGCGATCGAGGGAATCGAGGGCTGGGTGTACAGGCGGTTCACGTCGGGCCGGGTCTGCGTGCCGTTGGTGTCGTTCGAGCGCCGGTAGTTGTCGGTGTTGAAGGTCTCCGCCAGGCCGCTGCGGCTGTCGGGGCCGTCGACGCTGTTGCAGGCGCCGAGGCCGCCGACCAGGGCGGCCGCGAGGGCGAAGGGAGCGAGTGTCTGAACGGTCGGGACGAGGCGCATCGCGGGTCCTGGGGCGTGATCGGGAGGGAAGGCGCGGGAATGACGGGCCGAGGTGTCGGGCCAGTGTGTCCGCGTCAAGGCAGTGCCGATCGCGTGAATCGGTTGCCGGGGATGTGATGTCGTCCGGCCACGGAAAAGTCACCACGGCGTGGCTTTGCGGCCGCGAAACCGGGCATTCGTGTGGAGGAGCGGCGGTGCGACCCTGGCCAAGCGGGCGCGTTCCGGCGACAACGACCGTGATGAGCCGAAAGCCTTCATGAGCAACGTCCTGCCCTTCCGCCCGCGCACCCCCGTGCAGCAGCTCGCCCGTTGCGAGGTCGTCGCCGTCGCCGGAGACCTTCTCACGCTGCTCGAGCAGCTCGAGGACGTCAGCGCCCGCGCCGCCGCCATGGGCCGCCCGGCGCTCGAGGTCGAGCGCACGGTCCAGCACCTGCTCGACGCGGTCAGCGCCGTCGAGCGCGCGCTCGACTGCATCGGCGAGGGCGAGCAGGCCGCGCCGGCCTGACGCCCGACGCAGCAACCGCCGACATCCGTCCGGACGTTTCGCGCGACCCGATGCGATCGGGCCCGCGCCTTCCGCCATGCGTTCGACCGGTGCGCCCGCCCGCGAATTCGCGTGCAAACTTCGCGGAACTGTCGCGTTTAAGTTGCCGTTAACGGGGTGTCGCATCGCACGCGCCGTGCGGTTCACCTCATGTCTCTGCACGCCCATCCTTGGAGGGATCGATGACGTTGTCCTTGAACCGTCGCGTCCTCGCCACCGTGCTCGCCGGTGGCCTCGTCGCCGGCGGCGTCGCCCAGGCGCAGGCGGCCGAGCTCGGCTTCTTCGAGGCGCTGTTCGGTGGGGCCCGCCCGGCGGCGCAGGCGCAGGCGCCCGAGCCGAGCCAGCCGGCCTATTCCGGCGGCGCGTACCGTCCGCGCATCCGCCGGGCGATGTCGCCGCGGCTGCGGCCGCGGACCCGCTACGCCGCCCTGCCCGCCGCGGAGCCGCTGAAGGTGCGGATCACCGACCGCCAGAAGCCGATCGACATGACGGGCGGCGCCGCCGCCGCCCTGATGAAGGACGAGACGCTGCGGCCCGGCGACATCGTGGTGTTGAGCAGCGGAGCCCGCGTGTTCACCGGCGATCCCGATGCGGCCCACACGATGCGCGACTTCGCCCCGGTCGAGCGTTCGGCCTACGTCGATCGCGGCACCCGCAAGCAGCTGGCGGCGCTGATGGCGCCCGCCTCGGCGCTGCCGGCCGACCAGGCGCGCAAGTTCGTCGAGCGGCTGAAATCCACGCCGCGCACGCCCGCGACCCTGATGCCGCAACAGGCCTCGATGCGCGTCATCAGCCCGTGGACGGTGGCGCCCTGAGGCGCCGACCGATCCCTGTCATTGGCGGAGGATCAGCTGATCGCGGCGCCGGTCAGGCTCGCCCAGACCGTGCCGTAATGGCAGGCGGCGGCCGCGAGCACGAAGGCGTGCCAGATCGCGTTCTGGAACGGAAGCTTGCGCCAGACGTGGAAGATCACCCCGACCGAGTAGAGCAGGCCGCCGATCGCGAGCATCCACAAAGCGGTCGGCTGCAGCGCCGCGATCACCGATTCGTAGGCGAACAGGCCGCACCAGCCGAGGAGCAGGTAGAGGCCGATCGACAGCCGGTCGAAGCGGCCGGGCAGTAGCAGCTTCACCGCGATGCCGATCCCGGCCACGATCCACACGAAGGCGAGGAGCGCCCACGCCGTCGGCCCGGTCCCGACCAGGGCGACGAGCGGCGTGTAGGTGCCGGCGATCATCAGGTAGATCAACGCGTGGTCGGCGCGGCGCAGCAGCCATTTGCGCGGGCCGACCGGGTAGAGGTTGTAGGTGGCCGAGACCGCCAGCATCGAGACCAGGGCGGTGGCGTAGACCGCCACCGCGACCCGCTCGGACGTGCCGAGATGCTCCGTCAGCGCCATCGACACCAGGGCCACCGCCCCGGCGAGGCCGAGGAGCACGCCGAGGCCGTGGACCACCCCGTCGGCGACGATCTCGCGCGGCGTATAGTGCCAGGTGAGACCAACCGGTCGTCCGTCTTCGGCCAGGAACATCACAGCCTCCTGCAACGCATCGAGGCTAAGCCGTTTCGATGACACTCGTTCCACCGGCAGACCACGCAGCGCCGAGCCGTCCCGACTTTTCCACCGATCAGGCTCAACATTCATCCTGAATCGGGGAAGCGGGCCTCCGAGCCGCCATCAGGCCCCGCGTCCAGCGAGCGCCTCGAAGCCGAACGGGGCGATCGCCGGGCCGGTCGTGCGCGTCGCGCGCACGAGGCCGCGGCTCAGGCGCGCATGGACGGTCGCCATCACCAGGACGGCCATCGCCAGCACCTGGTGCGCCAGGGCCGCCCAGAGCGGCACGGCCATCAGCAGCGTCGCGATGCCGAGCCCGGCCTGAGCCACGGCGAGCCCAGCGACGCCGGTGGCGCGCCGCGCGACCGCGCTGCCCGGGGCGGCGAGCCGCGCGTCGGCCGCGTGCGCGAGGGCGACGGCGAGCAGCAGGTAGGCGGTCAACCGGTGGTTGAGCTGAACCAGGGTGACGTTGTCGACGAAGTTCTCGATCCAGGGCCTGACCGAGAACAGCGTCTCGGCCGGCGGGATCAAGGCGCCGTCCATGGTCGGCCAGGTGTTGTGGACGAGACCGGCATGGGAGCCGGCGACCAGGCCGCCGAGGAAGATCTGCGCCAGCACCAGCGCCGGCAGGGCGAGCGCGACCGCGCGCAGGCGGGGTCGGGCCGGGGCGACGCTTTCGCTGCGCTCGCCGGCGGCGAGCCAGACGAGGCCCGCCAGGATCAGGCTGGCCATGGTGAGGTGCAGGGCGAGCTTGATCGGCGCCACGGCGGTCATGCCGGGCTGGAGACCCGAGGCCACCATGATCCAGCCGATCGCGCCCTGCGCGCCCCCGAGGATGCCGAGCGTCAGCAGGCCGAGGCCGAGGCGCCGGCTCAGCATGCCGCGCCACCAGAACGCGATCAGCGGCAGGAAGAACACCAGGCCGACGATCCGACCGAGCAGGCGGTGCCCCCATTCCCAGAAATACAGCACCTTGAAGTCCGACAGGCCCAGGCCCTGGTTGAGGATGCGGTATTGCGGCGTGTCGCGGTACTTCTCGAACTCGGTCGCCCAGTCGGCGGCCGAGAGCGGCGGCACCACGCCGGTCACGGGGCGCCACTCGGTGATCGACAGGCCGGACCCGGTCAGGCGCGTCGCGCCGCCGACCGCCACCATCGCCACGACGAGGGCGGCGAGCAGGTAGAGCCACGTGCGGACGGCGCCTTCGCGGCGCGGGGATTCGGCAGGCCTCATCGGGGCGTCGTCGCTCGGATCGGTGACAGGGCGCCACCGGGTTAGGCAAAGCCGGCGCCCGCGGCAACGTCCGGCGTTGCCGCACGCGCGCGGACCGCGGCGGGACGGCGCCGACAGGGCGATCGCGTGAAGCCGCCCGGGGCGGCTTCACGGCGCGAAGAGCGCCGCGCGCAGCGGGGTCTTCAGGACGAATGTCCTGGAGACCGTCGAGCGAAGCGAAAGCCCAAGCCCGCGGAGGCGGGCGCCGGCGATTGAGGCCAGCTGAAAACAAGGGCGATCGCTTTCAGCAATCGCCCTGACGGCGCCGATCCGACGCGTTGCCATCGCCGGCCGCCGGCGCTACCCCCCGGGGCGAGCATCAAGGGAATCGCATGCGCCGCCGCACCCGCACCCTGATCGGGACGATCGGGATCCTGGCCTTCGTCATCGTCTACGCGCCGCTGGCGATGGCGCTGGCCGACAGCCGCATCGCCGAGGCGCCGGCCCTGCTCCAGACCGTGCTCTACAGCATCCTCGGCATCGCCTGGATCTTCCCGCTGATGCCGCTGATCAAGTGGATGGAACGACCGGACCGCTGACGGCGCCCGCGTTTTCGCCGCACTCGGGGGCGAGAAGCGGCCGAACCGCGCCGCTTCGCTCGCAGATGTCCTTCATGCCCCTCCCGAAACCGTCCCCTGCCCTCGCCGGGTTGCTCCTCCTGTGGCTCGGCGGCACCGCCCTGGCCCAGGGGACGCCGCGTTCGGTCGGCGAGTGCGAGCGCCTGAAGAACGACCTCGCCTACAACCAGTGCCTGGCGATGTTCGGGCCGGCGGCCAAGAACGTCGCCGGCGGCTACGCGGCGGGCGAGACCCCGCCCGCGCCCGCCCTGCCCGCGACGGCGGCGGTCGCGACCCAGGCCGACGAGCCGGCCGAGGAGGCCCGCGGCAGCCGGCGCGGGCGCTACCGCGTCCGCCGCGGCCGCCAGAGCGCGGTGTTCACCGCGGGCAGCAGCGAGGGCCGGTCCTACCGGCACCGCCGCCGGCGGCGGTGACCGCGTCCGCCGGGCTCACGCCACGTTGAGGCGTCGGCCGCGGTTCCAGGCGAGGAAGGGCACGCCCGAGAGCAGGCCGGCCAGCGCCGCCCGCGACTGGTGGCAGCCGTTGACCGAGACCCGCGGCAGGGCGTGCAGGTGGCCGGCATGGTCGGGGAAGAGGTGGCCCGGCCGCGTCGTCACCGCGGTCTCGAAGCCGAGGTCGCGGGCGAGCGCGAATTCCCGCGCGCCGGCCGACGTCGGATCACCGACCGGATAGGACAGGTGCCGCACCGGCCGCGCCAGCTCCGCCGCCAGCCGGTCGCGACCCTCGCCGATCTCGCGGAGCGCCGCCTCGGCCGCGTGCTTGGCCAGCATCGGATGGCTGCGCGTGTGCGCGCCGAAGGTCACCGCAGGGTCCCGGCCCAGCGCCCTGAGGTCGTCCCACGACAGGCAGAGCTCGGCGGCGACCGCGCCGGGGGCGATGCCCGCCTCCCGGCACAAAGCCGCGATCCCGTCGAGCAGCCGCGCTTCCGAGCCGCTGCGCAGGTCGCGGTAGACCGCCTCGAAGGCGAGCGCCTTCTCCTGCGGGCTGCGCGCCGGCAGGTCGACCGTCCGCGTGCCGATCGCGACGCGGACCCGCTCCAGCCGGCCGATCGCCCGCTCCAGCTCGATCCACCACAGCCGCCCGGTCTGGTCGGCGAAGTCGCTGGTGACGAACAGCGTCCACGGCACGCCGTGGCGGCGCAGCACCGGCAGGGCGTGCTCGACGTTGTCGCGGTAGCCGTCGTCGAAGGTCAGCACCGCGAAGGGCGGCCGGTAGCGCGCGGCGGCGAGGCGCTCGGGCACCTCGTCGAGGCCGACGACCTCGAAGCCGCGGGCGTCGAGCTCGCGCAGCGTCGCGTCGAGGAAGTCCGGCGTGATCGAGAGCAGGCGGTTCGGCGCGTAGGGACCCGGCGCCTCCGGGCTGACATGGTGGAAGGTGAGGATGACCCCGAGGCCGCAGGCGGCCGGCGCGAGCCAGCGGTCGGCCCCCGTCGCCGAGACGGCCCGGAACCCGGCCTCGAACAGCCGGTGGCGGTTTCGGGACGACAGCATGGCACCGCCTCGATGGGGCAAGATCGATGAAGCAGAAGCGGGACGTCGCAGGCGATGCCGCGCGCCGCGTCGCCCGTTCCTTGTCCCGCTTCGATGTAAACAAAGGCTGAGGTTTCACCGGCGATCCCGGGACCCGAGGCGCGTCGCAACCATGCGTTAGCCACGTCGTCGCTTGGGCGGCGCCGATGCTTCGATCGCACCGCGCCGTACACCCCGGCTTAGGAGCGTGCGCACGAGAACTGGCGCCCGAGACCGATGGTTTGCTGCCTCCGCGAGAGGCCGGCGCGAGGGATGGGCGATGACGGTTCTGGCACGCGGTCCGATGAACCGGGATCTCGCAGGAGCGATCATGGCCCGCGCGGGCGCCCGATCCGGCCTGACCGCCGAGGTCTTCACCGATCTCGATGCCGTCGAGGCGCTGTGGCGCGGGCTCGAGGCCGACCCCGCCTGCCTCGCCACGCCCTACCAGCGCTTCGCCTGGGTCCGCGCCTATGCCGGCGCGGCCGTCGCCCCCGGCGCGCTGCGGATCGTCGTCCTGCGCGATGCCGCCGGCCGGCCGCGCATCCTGCTGCCGCTGGCGGTCGAGCGCCGCCGCGGGATCGCGATCGCCCGGACGCTCGGCGGCGACCACGCCAACTACCACCTGCCGCTCTTCGCCGCCCGCGACGCCGCCGCGGTGCCGGCCGAGGACGTGATCGCGGCGCTCGGCCTGGTCGGGTGCGCCGCCGGCATCGACGTCTACGCGCTCGGGCACCAGCCCCGCACCTGGGACGGGGCGGTCAACCCGCTGGCGATCCGCGGCGAGGCGGCACCGAGCGACGGCTACGGAATGATGCTCGGGCCCGATCCCGAATCGACGCTCAAGCGCGCCTTCAGCGCCGACGCGCGCAAGAAGCTGCGCTCGAAGGAGAAGCGCCTCGTCGAGGCGCACGGCGCCCTCGCCTACCGCAAGGCCGCCGACGGCGCCGAGGCCGCGCGGTTCCTGTCGGCCTTCTACGCTCAGAAGGCGGCACGCTTCGCCGCGATGGGCATCGCCGACCCTTATGCCGACCCCGCGATCCGCGCCTTCCTCACGGCGGCCACCGCGGGCGAGAACCCGGCGGTCGAGATCCACGCGCTGGTGCTGGAGGCGACCGGCCGCGTGCTCGCGACCTTCGGCGGGGCGGTCGACGGGGCGCGCTACAGCGGCATGATGACGGCGTTCGACGCCGACCCCGAGATCGCCCGCTTCAGCCCCGGCGACCTGCTGCTCCACCACCTCGTGCGCGACCAGGCCGCGCAGGGGCGCCGCGCCTTCGACCTCGGCGTCGGCGAGGCCCGCTACAAGGCGAGCGTCTGCGACGAGACCATCCCGCTGGTGGAGGCGACGCTGCCGGTGACGCTGCGCGGCCACGCCTACGGGTTCGTGGCGACGCGGCTCACCCGGCTCAAGCGCCGGATCAAGCGCGACCCGCGCCTGTTCGCCCTCGTCCGGCGCCTGCGGCGGATGAAGGGCGGTTGAAGCGGCTCGAGGCCCCGCCGTCTCCGCACGGAGACGGCGGGGCTCCGGTCACGCCGCCGACAGGCGCAGCGCCATCGGCTCGGTGCGGACGGCGCGGGCCTGAGCCGGCTGGTCCTGGGCGACGAGGACCTGGCCCGCGCCGGAATCCTCGGCGCTGGCGAACAGGTCGCCGAGATCGGGATCGTCGAGGGCCGCGTTCGAGGCGATGATCACGCTGTCCATCAGGCCGCCGAGGGCGGGGAGCAGGGCGTGCGCGCCCGGCTCCGCCCGCAGGCGGCAGACCACCCAGTCGTAGGCCTCGGCCATCGCCTCGACGGTGATCGCCACCGCGTCCGGCTCCTCGAGCAGCACCTCGGTCTCCAGCGAGCCGGCGGCGATCCGGTGCAGCCCGGAGCCGCGTTCGGCCTGGATCACGTCGAGGAAGGCGGCCTCCCCGGCGACGAGATCCGTCAGGCCCGGCGCGTCGGCGTCGGAGGCCGGTCCGTTCAGGTCGACCGAGAGCGCGGAGGCCCGGCCCGAGAGCGCCGCCTCGATCGCCTCGACGAGGCTCGGGCCTGCTGCAGGCCGGCCGGGGCCCGCGGTCTCGACGACGAGGAGGGTGCGCCCGCTGCCGGCACGCGGACCGGCTTCGAGGCGGGCGATCAGCGGCGCGAGATCGAACGCCGCGGCGCGGGGCGGCGCCGGCTCGGGCGTCGCGGCGACGGGCAGGACGGGTTCGGGCGCGGCTTCGGCCTCCTCGGCCGGCGCTTCGGCCGACGCGGAATGGGCCGACGCGCGCCCGGCCGATGCCGGCTCGGGAAAGGCAGGGTCGGCAAAGCGCGGCGCCGCGGCGCGCGGCGCGATCTCGGCCGCGGCCCAGTGGGCGGGGGGGACGGCCTCCGGGAAGGCGAAGCGCTCGGGCCGCTCGGCCGTGGCGTGCGCATCGGCCGCCACCGCCTCGCGCTCGCGCCGCCCGCCGCCGGTCGGATCGGACAGGAGGTGGCGGGCGATGACCGCGCCGGCGGCGAGCATCAGCGTCAGCAGGGTGGCGAAGGCGACGATCGGCAGCTTCTTGGGGAAGGACGGGATCTCCGGCGTCACCGCCCGCGAGATGATGCGCGCGTCGGCCGGCGTCGCGCTCTCGCCGTCGCGGGCGGCGGCCTCGCGGTAGCGCGACAGGTAGGATTCGAGCTGCTCGCGCTGGACCTTGGCCTCGCGCTCGAGGGCGCGCAGCTGGATCTCGCTGGTGTTGCCCTTGACCACCACGTCGCGCTGGCCGTCGACCGCCGCCTGCAGGCTCTCGACGCGGGAGGCCGCGATCTTGGCGTCGTTCTCCAGGGTGCGCCCGACGCGCTCGGCCGAGGCCTTGATCTGGGCGTCGAGATCCTGGAGCTGCGCGGTCAGCTCCTTGATGCGCGGATGCGCCGGCAGCAGCGTGCGCGATTCCAGGGCGAGCTGCCCGCGGATCGTGATGCGGTTCTCGACGGTGCGCCGGATCACCTCGTTGTTGGCGACGTCCGGGATCTCGAAGGCGCGCCCGTCCTTGATCATCTCCTTGACGGCCTTCGCCCGGCCGGCGAGATCCGCCTTCAGGATGCGGGCCTGCGACAGCTGGCTCGAGAGCTCGCCGAGCTGCTGGGCGTTGAGCGGCTGGCCGGTGGCGCCGGTGGAGCCGACGAGGCCGTTGCCTGCGCGGTAGGCCTCGACCCGCGCCTCGGCCTCGGCGACGCGCTTGCGCAGGCTGTCGATGTTGCCGCCGAGCCAGGTCGAGGCGTAGCGCGCGGTGTCGACCTTGGCCGCCTCCAGGGCCGCGATGTAGAGCTCGGAGACGGTGTTGGCGCCCTTGGCCGCCAGCTCCGCGTCCTTCGCGCGGAACTCGACCGAGAGGATGCGCGACTTGCCCGCCGGGAAGACCAGCAGCCGCTCGAAATAGGCTTCCAGCACCCGGTCCTCGGCCGGACGGTCGAGGGGGTTCTTGGCGAGCCCGAGCATCATCAGGGTGCGCTGGACCGGGCCGATGGTGCCGGCGCTCGGATCGAATTCCGGGTTGCCGACGAGGTTCAGCCGGCGGATCGCCTCGCGGGCGAGGTCGCGCGACATCATCACCTGGACCTGGCTCGCCACCGCCTGCTCGTCGATCGGCGGGACCTGCTCGGCGCGCTCGGAGGCGGTGCGGGCGAAGGCGGCCTCGCGGCTCTCCAGCAGCAGCTTGGCCTCGCCGGTGTAGCGCGGCGAGACCACCTGGACGAACACCGTCGACAGCCCCGCGACGACCAGCGTCGGCACCGCGATCCAGTGCCAGGACCGGCGCAGCAGCGCGGGAACCTGGGCCAGGCTGATGCCGTCGGCCGGGGCCGGCCTTTCGGCGAAGGCCGGCCTCTCGCTGAAGGCGGCCGCGCGCGGGGCGATTCGGGACATGGCACGATCTCTTGGCGATGCCGGGCCGCGACTGTGCCCGCGCATCAACACGTGAGATCAATAGAACCTGTTAAGGTTGCCTGAGAGTTAAGGCCGGCCCGATGCGGACTGCTCCGACGCGGGGCGACAGCATTTCTTAACCTTAACGGATTACGCCACGACCGATCAGGCAATCACGACGGCTGTGGTGATGAACCGACGCGTACTCCTCCTCGTCCTCGCCGCCAGCCTCGGGCTCGGCGGCTGCCTGCGGCCGGACTACCGGACCGCCCAGCTCGACGCCACCGGCACCGGCTCGATCGGCGCGCGCTACCCGCTCGCGGCCGGCGACAAGCTCCGCGTCATCGTGTTCGGGCAGGACAACCTGTCCAACATCTACGCGGTCGACGGCGGCGGCCGCATCGCGATGCCGCTGATCGGCGTCGTCCAGATCGGCGGGCAGACCACGGGGCAGGCCGCGCGCACCATCGAGGCCAAGCTCGCCGCCGGCTTCGTGCGCGAGCCGCACGTCACCGTCGAGGTCGACGCCTACCGCCCGTTCTACATCCTGGGCGAGGTCACCACCTCGGGGCAGTATCCCTTCGTCAACGGCATGACCGTCGAGACCGCGGTGGCGATCGCCGCCGGGTTCGGCCCGCGGGCGGCGCGCGACTACGCCGTGCTCACCCGCGAGGGCAAGGGCGGCGCCACATCCGGCCCCGGCCTCGAGCCGACCAACGAGGCGGGCCGCGAGGGACTGGTCTCGGGCATCGTGCCGATGACCTATCCCGTGCGCCCCGGCGACACGATCGTCATCAAGGAGCGGTTCTTCTGAGGCGCCCGCTCGTGCGAAGGGGATAAAAGCCGGCGCGTTAGGCGACCGTTGACCCTCGCATCGGGAAAAGGCGGCGCCGCGGCCCGGCCGATTCGGGCCGGCACCCGCGCTTAACCGGCTGGACAGGGCCGGCATGGCACGCAGGCGAGGCCGGCCGAACGCGCCGGCCTGGAGACGTCCGCCGTGACCCCGTCCGTCAGCCCTTCGGATGCCGAGCCCCGCCGCATCCTGCACGTGTTCCGCGCGCCCGTCGGCGGCCTGTTCCGCCACGTGGTCGACCTCGCACGGCTCCAGGCCGCGGCCGGCCACCGCGTCGGGATCGTGTGCGACGCGACCACCGGCGGCGAGCGCGCCGTCCGGGCGCTGGCCGATCTCGCGCCCTGCCTCGCCCTCGGCGTCACCCGGATCCCGATGCGGCGCAACCCGCACCCGTCCGACCTCGCCTGCCTGCGCGCGGTGGCGGCCCGCGCCGACGCCGCAGCCGCCGACGTGCTGCACGGGCACGGCGCCAAGGGCGGCGCCTACGCCCGCCTCGCCCACGTTCCCCGCGGCCGGCCCGTGATCCGCGCCTACACCCCGCATGGCGGCAGCTACAATTACCGGCCCGGCAGCCTGCTGCACCGGGTCTACATGGGCGCCGAGGGTCTCCTCGCCCGCCGGACCGACGTGTTCCTGTTCGAGAGCGAGTACGTCGCCGGGCGCCACCGCGCCTATGTCGGCACCCACGGCCGCGTCAGCCGCATCGTCCACAACGGCCTGAGCGAGGCCGAGTTCGCGCCCGTGACGCCGGCGGCCGACCCGTTCGACCTGCTCTACGTGGGCGAGCTGCGCGACGCCAAGGGGCTGCCGATCCTGCTTCAGGCCCTGGCGCTGCTGCGCGCCGAGGGCCGCCGGGTCCGGCTGTTGATGGTCGGCTCGGGCCCGGATGCCGGGCAGCTCCAGGCCAAGGCCGAAGCCCTCGGCCTCGCCGGCGCCATCGCCTTCGAGCCGGCCCAGGCGATCCGCTCCGTCCTCGCCCGCGGACGGATCATGGTGGTGCCGTCCTTCGCCGAGTCCCTCCCCTACGTGGTGCTCGAGGCCGCCGCGGCCGCCCAGCCGCTGGTCGCCACCGATGTCGGCGGCATCCCCGAGATCTTCGGCTCGGCCGCGGGCGATCTCGTCCCGGCCCGCGATCCGATCGCGCTGCAGCGGGCGATCGCCCGCGTCCTCGACGAGGCGCCCGAGAGCCGCGTCGCCCGGTTCCGGACCTTGAGCGACTCGGTGCGCCAGCGCTTCTCGATGGAGCGGATGGGCGCCGACGTGCTCTCGGGCTACGCCGCCGCCTTCCGGGCCCGCCGCCCCGTGGCGTCCGCCGAGCCGGCCCGCGTCGGGGCCGCCTGAGCCCCGGACCCTCGCACGAACGTGATTCCCGCCCGTCGCGGGCGCGCAGAAGGACGGCGGCGGCGCCTGCAGCTTTAAGTAATCCGATAGGTCGGTTTGAGACACTTCCCGGCAGGAACTAGCCCGCTGGACTGCTGGGAAGCGACCGATGAGTGCCTTCGACGTCCGTGATCTTCTGAAGGTCGCCGGACACGGCGAGACCGCGGCGGCCCGCTTCGCCGAGCCCGCGCCGCAGGCGGCGCCGCTGGCCGAGACGGTCTCCGTCCTCCCGGCCCAGGCGATCTCGCCGGTGGTGATCGCAGGGCTGGTGCGGGCGGCGGAGTTCGTCCTGATCGGCTGCCTCGGCGCGGGCCTGCACCTGACGCTGCTGCGCGGCGTGGTTCCGTTCGGGCTGACCTATGCCGGGGCGGTCGTCGCGGTGGCCGCCCTGGCGATCGCCGCCTTCCAGGCCGCCGGCACCTACCGGATCGGCGCGTTCCGCACCTTCTTCAAGACCGCGATCAAGATCTCGGCCGGCTGGATGCTCGCCTTCCTCCTGGTGGCGACCGGCCTCGTGCTGGCCAAGGTCGCCGACCATTATTCCCGCCTGTGGCTGGCCGCCTACTTCGCCGGCGGCCTCGGCCTGCTGCTGACCGGCCGGTTCGTCCTGTCGCGCGTGATCGTGGCGCAGACCCGGAAGGGCCGTTTCGACCGGCGCACCGCGATCGTCGGCGGCGGCAAGGCCGCCGAGGAGCTCATCGCCGCCCTCGAGACGCAGAGCGAGGGCGGCATCCGCATCGTCGGCGTGTTCGACGACCGCAACGACGACCGCTCCACCGACGTGGTCGCCGGATACCCGAAGCTCGGCACCGTCAGCGACCTCGTCGCCTACGCCCGCGCCACGCGCCTCGACCTGATCGTGTTCACGATCCCGATCTCGGCCGAGGGGCGCATCCTGCAGATGCTCTCGAAGCTCTGGGTCCTGCCGATCGACATCCGCCTCTCAGCGCACGCGACGAAGCTGCGCCTGCGCCCGCGCAGCTACTCCTATCTCGGCTCGGTGCCGGTGCTCGACGTGTTCGACCGCCCGATCGCCGACTGGGACGTGGTGATGAAGACGGTGTTCGACCGCGCGGTCGGCCTGCTGATGCTGGCCGCGCTCGCCCCGGTGATGATCGGCGTCGCGCTCGCGGTGAAGCTGACCTCGCGCGGCCCGGTGTTCTTCCGGCAGAAGCGCCACGGCTTCAACAACGAGCTGATCGACGTGTTCAAGTTCCGCTCGATGTACGTCGACGCCTGCGACGCCACGGCGGCGAGGATGGTGACCAAGGGCGATGCGCGCGTGACCCCGGTCGGCCGGTTCATCCGCAAGACCTCGCTCGACGAGCTGCCGCAGCTCTTCAACGTGATCAAGGGCGACCTCTCCCTCGTCGGCCCCCGTCCGCACGCGCTGCAGGCGAAGGCCGCCAACACGCTCTACGACCAGGTCGTCGACGGCTACTTTGCCCGCCACAAGGTCAAGCCCGGCATCACCGGCTGGGCCCAGGTCAACGGCTGGCGCGGCGAGACCGACACCAGCGAGAAGCTCCAGCGCCGGGTCGAGCACGACCTGTACTACATCGAGAACTGGTCGGTGCTGTTCGATCTCCAGATCCTGCTGACCACGCCGTTCGCCCTCTTCAGGACCGAGAACGCGTACTGACCGGGCCGGGGCAGGCGGGACCCGGAAAACGAAGACAGGGCGGCTCGCGAGAGCCGCCCTGTCCGTTCGTTGCGGACGCGGCGAAGCGGCTACGGCAGCGCGCCGGCCTTCTCCTTGGCCTTCATGATGGTGTCGCGGCAGGCATCGGCCTTGCCGGCCTTGTCCTCGCCGCGCGCCTTCTCGACGAGGTCGCGAGCCTCCTTCACGCCGCCGGCGGTGGAGGTCGTCGACGGGTCGCTGGGCTTGCCCCCGGGCGGCGCGGACAGCGCCTTGTCGGAATTCGACGAGGTCGTGCCGCCCACCGGCTCCTTGCCGGTCACCTTTTCCGCGCCGGCGCTGTCGAGGCGCCGCTCCAGCGTCGCGATCTCCTCGGAGCAGGAGCTCGCGAAGGCGGGCGCCGCGGAGACGAGGAGGAGGGCGGCCGAGACCGCGTGGACCAATCGCATGAGAACTCCCTGAAGCTTTTCGCGCGGGCGAGTGGCCCGCGTCGTTTCGGTTGCAGGGGGCAAGCGACGAAGCGCGACCGTGTTCCGGTGGCGTGAGGCCGCAGGCCCGCACGCGCCCCGCCGAACGCGAAGGGGGCGCGGACCTCCCGGTCCACGCCCCCTCCTCCCGGGCCCGCGGGGCAATCGATCCGCGCGGTCAGTACTTGCGGATGATCGGCTCCGCCATCGGGACCGGATCGGGGCCGAAGGCGTAGCGGATGCCGCCGTAGATCGAGAGCGGCTGCGCCAGCGTCGTCGTGCGCGGATCGTTGATGGTGAGGTTGCCGGCGACGGGCCCACGCTCGGCGAAGGTGCCGAAGTTGGCGTAGCGGTTGTTGGTCAGGTTGGTGATCAAGCCGAAAACCTGAAGGTTCGGCGTGACTTGGTAGGTGGTGTTGAGGCCGAGCACGAGGTAGGCCGGCAGCTTCGGATTCAGGTTCGACTCGTCGCCGCGATAGTAGGCGGAGGAGAAGGCCTGGAGGTTCATGCCGAAGCGCCAGCCCGGCAGGACGAGGTAGTCGAAGCCGACCTTGAACTGGTGGTTGGGGATCAGCGGCACCTGGTTGCCGCGGGTCACGGCGATGGCGCCGTCGTCGGCCAGGGGGTTGTTGGGCGAGGACAGGGTTCCGTTGAACTGGAAGGTGGCGTCGATCAGGGCGTAGTTGGCGTAGACCGAGAGGTCGCCGCGGGTGTAGTCGGCCGCGACCTCGATGCCCTGCCGCTGGGTCGCCGGCACGTTGACGAAGTAGCCGCGCGCCGCGTTGCCGGGGGTCGCGAGCTGGATGATGTCGTTGGCGAGATCCGTGCGGAAGGCGCCGACCTTGTAGGTCACGAGGCCGCCCTCGTAGACGTTCGGGATCTGGCCGCGGATGCCGACCTCGTAGGTCTGTGCGGTGACCTGCTTGAGCGGCGGGTCGGCGACGAGCGAGTTCGGCAGCAGGCAGGGCCGGTCCGGGTTGGAGCAGGCGGTCTCGAGCGGCGTCGGCGCGCGGTTCGATTCCGAGTAGCCGCCGTAGAGCGACAGGCCCGGGGTGAAGCGGTAGGTCAGGCCCGCCACCGGGTTGATCTTGTTGTAGTAGTAGGTCCCGTTCACGTCCGGCGAGAAGCCGGTCTGGTCGGTCGTCGTGAGGCGGGCGAAGTTCAGGCGCGCCCCGGCCGTGAGCGACAGCGCGTCGGTCACGTCGAACGTGTCCGTCGCGTAGAGGCCCATGTAGAGGTTCGAGCCGATGACGTTCGAGGGCGCGATGCCGAGCGCGGCCGCGGTCCGCAGCTGCGTCGTGCCGAGGCCGGGGATGGTGCCGTAGTACGGGTTGTTCGGATCGGTGGTCACCCGCAGATCCGGGTTGATGACGCCCAGCGTGCTCGACGACTTGAAGCTGAAGTCGGCGACGTCGATGCTGCCGCCGACGACGAAGCTGTTGCCGAAGCCGAAGATCTTGTCGCGGTTGGCCGCCTGGAGCGAGCCGCCGTAGCTCGTCGCCTCGGTCTTGGTCACGTCCAGCGTGCCGTAGGGCACGTTCGGGGTGAAGGGGATGCGCCGGTTGTTGGCGCCGAGGATGGTGAACTGGTTGCGGAAGGCGAGATTGGACTGTCCCGGCGCCTGGGCGAAGCCGTCATCCTCGAAGCAGAGGAAGCCGCGGTTGCTCGACTGGCGGCTGCAGTTCTCGAAGTTGCCGTCGTTGCCGTCGACGTAGGTGTTGCTGAAGCGGCGGAAATAGGCGTTTCCGGCGAGATCCCAGGTCGGCGAGATGTCGACGCGGCCGGTCACCTGCATGGTGCCCATCTCGGTCGTGGTGGTCTGCGGGAAGGTGAAGATCGCCCGCGGGTCGACATGGGTGAAGTCCACCGGGGTCGCGGCGGCCGCGCCGAAGAAGGTCCGGGCGAAGTTGCCGATCAGGTGGAACTCGGAATCGAGGGTGCGGTAGCCGAGGTCGGTGTAGAGGCGCCCGATCGTCGACGGGCTCTCGTAGCGCCATCCGCGGTCGTTGAGGCCGTCGCCGTTGAAGTAGAAGCTCCACGGCCCGATCACCTTGCCGTACTCGAGCGAGCCGGCGATGCGGCCGTCCGAGCCGCCGAGCGCGGTGACCTCCGTGCCCTGCCAGGTGAAGCCGTTCTTCATCTGGATGTTGACCGCGCCGCCGATGGCGTTGAGGCCGAACACCGGGTTGCCGGTGACGATGTCGATGCGCTGGATCGCCGTCGGCGGGATCAGGTCGAACTGGACGGTGTCGCCGAAGGCCTCGTTGATGCGCACGCCGTTCTGGTAGACGGCCAGGCCCTGCGGCACGCCCTGCACCGGCGAAGCGGTGAAGCCGCGGTAGTTCACGTCGGTGCGGTTGGAGTTGCCCTGCGAATCCGAAAGGTTGAGGCCGGGCGTGCGCCGCGCCAGCGTGGCCACCGCGTTGAAGGTGCCGCGATCGATGTCGAGGTCGGCCGCCGTGACGGTCTCGACCGTGCTCGGGATCTTGTAGAGCGGCTGCTCGCCGCCGCGCAGGCGCGGCAGGCCGGCGGAGGAGAGCGGCGCCGCGCTCGGCGACACGACCGGGGTCGCGCCGAGCGGCGGGGCGGCCAGCGTGCTGCCCGAGCCCGACCCGCCGACCGGGGTCGTCGCCACGACGCTGATCTCCGACAGCGTCACCGAACTCTGTGCGTAGGCTGCACCCGGCAGCAATGCCACCGAGGCGATCAGGCTTCCGCGAAGCGCCCGCATTGTCATTCCCCAACCCCGAACCGTCGAACAGCGTGCCCCCTCTGCGGCGGGCTTGCCCAGCACTCATGCAAGGCGCGTCGAGATCGGACAATCGCGGGACGACCGTGATCCGGCGGAAAACGCCGCTCACGGGGCCGTTACGCGCGGAAACGGATGACCCGTGGTCCGCGTGCAACAGATTTTCTATGTCTCATCAAAGGCTTAGGGAGTGTTCGGCAATGCTGCCCGGGACGATTCGGCAACCCGGTTCCGGGTCGCCGGGCGGCGTCAGAGCCTGGCCTGGATCTTCTTGGCGATCTCGCCGAGGCGCTGCTCCAGGAGCTGCGGCACCTCGCAGACGTAGGTCAGCGACTGGCTGCGCTCCTGGAAGATGCGGCGATCCCAGGCGAACTTGGTCTCGATGTCGGATTGCTCCTTCGAGACCTCGCGGGCGTCGGCCGCGCTCGGGCCGTCCTTGGTCTGGCTGATGGTGTCGGCCTCGTCGCGGATGCGCTCGGCCATGCGGCGCTGTCCCTGCGCGTAGCGCGCGATCCCGCCCATCACCTTGTCGCGCTCGCCGTTGATGACCTCGAACACGCCCGCATAGACGTGGGCGAGGCCCTTGGCCTTGTCGGCCGCCGGCACCTTGGCGACGTAGGCGTCGATCAGCGGATCGACCTCGGTGAGCTCGGTCCGGCGGGAGGCGAGCTTCTGCGCCAGCACCGCGGCGTCGTTGTCGTCGCCCCAGGCGCCGGCGGCGGCGATGTCTGACCCGGTCCAGAACTGGCCGGGGCTCAGGGTCGCGACCTTGCGCTGGACGCAGGGCCAGTCCGGGTCGGTCCTGGGCTGCGCCAGCGCGGGCGCGGCGAGGCCGGCCAGGGCGACGCCGAGGGCGGCGAGGGAGCAGAAGCGGGAAGCGATCATGACGGGTCTCCGGCCGGGCCGCCGCGCCGGGCCATGATGCCGCGGCCGGGATCGTAGGCGACGACGGCGAGGGTGAAGAAGGCGAGGGTCACGCCGAGCACGACCGCGCACGAGACCGGCTCGAACTGCCCGTAGAGGGCGAAGCGCACGAGCTGGACGGCGTGGGTGAAGGGATTGCACTGGCAGATCCAGTACAGCGTCTCCGAGGATTCGCGGAGGCGCCAGAGCGGGTAGAGCGCCGACGAGGCGAAGAACATCGGGAAGATCACGAAGTTCATCACGCTGGCGAAGTTCTCGAGCTGCTTGACCATCGACGACAGCAGCAGGCCGATCGAGCCGAGCATCAGCCCGGCGGCGATGAAGGCCGGCAGGGCCGCGAGGTAGCCGACGGCCGGGATGTCGAGGTCCCAGAACCAGGCGATGGCGAGGAAGGCGTAGGCCTGCACCACCGAGACGGTGACGCCCGCGATCAGCTTGGCGAGCAGCAGCAGCCAGCGCGGATACGGGCTCGTCAGCAGCACCTTCATCGAGCCGACCTCGCGGTCGTAGACCATCGAGAGCGAGGATTGCATGCCGTTGAACAGCTGGATCATCACCGCCAGCCCCGGCACCACGTAGACCTCGTAGAGCACGTAGGTCTGGTACGGCGGCTCGATCGACACGCCGAGGGTGTTGCGGAAGCCCGCCGCGAAGATGAACAGCCATACCAGCGGCCGCACCAGCGCCGAGAAGAACCGCTCCTTCTGGTTGAAGAAGCGCAACAGCTCGCGCCGGACGATGCCGCCGAGGCAGATCAGGTAGCCGACCCCGTCGAGCCGGCCGAGATGGGCGGGCGGGCGCGTCGCGTCCGCCGCCACGGTGCGGGCGTCGACCGCCGTCGGCGTGCCGATGGGCGTGCTCATGCAGCCTCCCTCGCCGGCTTGGCCGGCTCGGCCACGAGCCGGCGGAACGCCTCCTCGAGGGTTTCGTCGGCCCCGCCGATGGTGCCGGCCCGTCCGCGCGCGACGATGCGGCCCCGGTGCAGCACCACCGCGTCGTCCTCCGCCGCGATCTCCTCGAAGATGTGGGTCGCCCACAGCACCGAGAGCCCCTCCTCGCGCACGAGCGCGCGGACGATCGCGACGATGTCGGCCCGCGATTCGAGGTCGAGGCCGACGGTGGGCTCGTCGAGCAGCAGCAGGCTTGGATGGTGGACCAGCGAGCGCGCGATCTCGATGCGGCGCGACTGGCCACCGGAGAGCGTCCGCACCTTGTCGGCGCGCCGGTCCGCCAGCTCGACCCGGTCGAGCAGCACCGCGATCCGCGCCTTGGCGGCCTTGCGCGCGATGCCGTGAAGCGCCGCGTGATAGAGCAGGTTCTGCTCGACGGTGAGGTCGGTGTCCAAGGTCCGTGCCTGGAACACCACGCCGAGGCGGGCGAGCGCGCGCGACGGCTCGCGATCGAGGGCGTGGCCGAAGATCGCGACCCGGCCGTGGCGGTTGTTGTAGAGCCGGGTGATCAGGGAGAACAGCGTGGTCTTGCCGGCGCCGTTGGGCCCGAGCAGCGCCATGAAGCGCCCGCGCTCGACGGTGATCGACACGTCCGACAGCGCCCGGCGCGCGCCGAAGCTGTGGCTGACGTCGGCCACCTCCAGCGCCGGGGCCTCGCCCGCCGGACGCCCGCCCGCACCCATCGCCCGAGCGCCTTCGCTCATCGCCCGAGGACCCTTCTGGCATCGCCGACCGCGTCGAGGCACTCGTCGAACTCGCCCTCGCCCTGCTCGCGCTCGGCCACGCGCAGGGCCTTTTTCAGCTTCGGCAGCGCCGCCTCGGGCGGGTTCTGCGCGAGCGCATCCCTGATCATGGCGATGCCGTCCGCGCAGGCGGCCTTGTCGTCGGCCAGCGCCGGCGTGCTCAAGAGGAGGCTGGCGAGAAGAAGCGTCCGCATCATTCCACCGTGCGTCATTTCACAGTGATCGTGCCGGCGACGCCCTTCGACTCCAGGCCGCGGGCCTCCCAGGTGTACTTGCCCGGCTTGATCGCCACGAACTCGATCGCGATCTCGCCCGGATCGTCGAACTCGAGGTGATCCGGCGGGCCGCCGCCGTGGATCTCCTTGTGCTCGATGACGATCTGGTTCCACCAGATGTAGCGGAAGAACTCGGTCGCGTAGAATTTGTACTCCTGGTGGCCCTTGGCGATGATCCGCAGCCGGTAGGCCTTGCCGGATTCGAGCTCGATGTCCTTGTTCTCGACGACGAAGTCGTTGCCCTCCTCGTTGCCGAGGACCAGGTCGGGCAGGGTCTCGCGCTTCTTGGTGAGATCGAGCGCGACGGCCGGGCCGGCCGCCAGGATCGCCGCCAGCCCCAGCGCCGCCCATCGAAGACCTCGTGTCATCCTGTTCCCCCCGCGCTGCCGTTCGCGGCAGTCGTGCTTGCGAAAACTCAGTTCGGCGAGATCGCCACGCCCCAGGGCAGCAGGCCGACCGGGATGCTCTTGACCACCTTCTCGGCCGCCACGTCGACCACCGAGACGTCGTTGGAGGTGCCGTTGGTGGAGAACAGCAGCGACTGGTCTGGCGTGAAGGCGAGCTGCCACACCCGCTGGCCCACCGGCAGGTACTTCTGCACGTCGTAGGTCTTGGCATCGATCACCGCGATGCGGTTGGCGGGCCCGAGGGCGACGAAGGCCTTGGTCCCGTCCTGGGTAATGCGGATGCCCACCGGCTGGATCGCCTCGTCGTTCACGCTCGGGATCTTGAAGGTGATCTTCTTCACCACGCGCCGCGCCGCCACGTCGATCACGCTGACCGTGCCGCCGACCTCGGCCGAGACCCAGAGGAACTTGCCGTCCGCCGTGAACTCGGCGAAGCGCGGACGGGCGTCGACCAGCACGTTGTCGATCACCTGGAAGGTCTTGGTGTCGATGAAGTGGGCCATGTTGGTGGTCTCGGAGGTGTTCACCAGGATCTTGCCGTCCGGCGACAGGCCCATGCCCTCCGGCTCGACGCCGACGGGGACCTCCGCGAGCACCTTGTTCTTCTCGATGTCGATGATCGTGACCTGGCTGTCGTCCTCGTTGGCGACGTAGAGCGGGTTGCCGCTGCGATCGAGGATGAACTGCTCGGGATCGGGGCCGGAGCGCAGCGAGCGCACCACCTTGCCGGTGGCGGTGTCGAGCACGTCGATGCGGTCGTCGTCGCTGGCGCAGACGAAGACTTCCTTGCCGTCCTTGCTCACGGTGATGCCGCGGGGGCGGCGCCCGACCTTCCAGGTCGCCGTCACCGCCATCGTCGCGGTGTCGATCACGCTGACCGAGTTGCCCTTCTCGTTGGAGACGTAGACCGTGTAGGCCTGCGCCGGCACCGACCCGAGCAGCGCCGCGCCGAGCGCGGCGAGCCCCAACCCTGCTCTCACGCAGCGGTCCATTCGCGATCCTCCCCCTGGCCTGGCGGCAAGCTTGGCACTCTGGCGGTGCCGAAATCCCGACGGACGACAGTGTAGTGCGTTTCGTGCCCGCGGCGAGGGCGACGGAACCGCGCTGCGGACTTCACGCGGCGGAACGCCGTCCTCGTGCGTCCCGGCGCGCTCACTGGAACTTGCAGGTCGTCTCGGGCAGGTCGGTCCCGAGGGTGTCGAGCGGCGTGCGCTGGTGCAGGAAGCCCTGCTCGGGCGCCACCGAGACCAGGGCCTTCGGCTGCACCACGATCAGCGGCTGGCGCAGCTGGTGGTCCCAGGGGCGGAAGCTCAGCGACACGCCCTTGTAGGCCGGCAGGCCGAAGGCCGGATCGCTCAGGTAGGCGGCCAGTGCCGCCGGGTCGGCGGTCTTGCGGGCGGCCCCGGCATCGCCGACGACGCGGATCGCGGCCCAGACCTGGTAGTCCAGCGGCCGCATCAGCCGGCCCGACAGGCGCCGGAAGCGGTTCTGCGCCTGAGCCGCGCCCCAGGTCTCCAGCACCGGCGACCAGGTGGTGGCGACGAGCCCCTGCGTGCCGCCGACGGGCCGCGGGTCGACGGTGCGATAGGGGACGTAGTCGCCCCAGTCGGCCTCCTCGTCGGCCACGATCGCCATGTCGTAGTCGAGCCCGCGGGTGAAGACCATCGCCTCGGCGCGGGTCGGCGTGTCGCCGCGCGCCTTGGCCAGCGGCCCGAAGGTCCAGGGCTTCTCCGCCGTGATCTTGAGAGCGAACTTCCTGGCCGAGTTGCGCATCGCGTCGGCATAGAGCTTGTCCGCATCGGTCGGGCCGACGATCAGGAACAGCTTCCGCCAGCGCATCACGGTGAGGTACTGCGCCAGCGCGTCGGTCTGCATCGCCCGGCTCGGGGCGACGTGGAACACGTTCCTGCGGCAATCGGCACCGCGCAGGCGGTCGTCGGGGGCCGCCGCGTTCAGGACCACGGCGCCCTTGCCGTCGGCGCGTGCCGCCTCCGAGACGGCGAGCACCTCGTCGGCCGGCAGCGCCAGGACGAGGAAGCGGATGCCCTTGCCGAGCAGCGCCTTCGCCGCGTCGACCGCGCTCGGGCCCCCCTCGGTGAGCGCGATCTCGTCGAGGGCGTAGCTCTGCTTGATGAAGCGGCCGGTGGTGTTGTTGTCGGCGATGGCCATTTTCGCGCCGGCCAGGCCCTCGTCCTCGGGCGCGGCCTCCGCGTCGTAGGAGGACGGCGCGGGCTGCGGCCGGTAGATCAGGCCGACATGGGTGGCGGCCGGTTCCGCGGGCGCGGCCGGCGCGGCGGCGGGCTCCTGGGCTGCCGCCGGGCCGGCCAGCGCCAGGGCGAGCAGCGCCGCAGCACCGAGGGAATGTGCAGGATCGTGCAGGATGGCGTGCAGGGAGGCGTGCATGGGGGCGGGACGTAACAGCATTCCGGGCGCGGACTCAAACGTTAAGCGCGCGCCGATCATTGCCAAAATTCCCCGCCGCGCGACCTTATGCCGGGATGCGGCCGGCGTTGCGGCCGGCGCCGATGCCTCCGACCGGAGTTCCGTCATGATCCTTCGCGGCACGATCTTTCGCGACGATGCCTTTCGCGCCTGCCGCCTCGCGGTTCCCCTCGCGCTTGCCGCCTGCCATCCGGGCGCGGCGGCGGCGGCCGAGCCGTCGAAGGCCGCGGTCTTCCCGGTCGAGCTGTTCGATCCGGGCGTCGTCGGCGGCCGCAAGGCCCGGCCCGACGAGGCGCGCAAGCTCGCGCTGGTCACCGACGAGCTGCGCGGCGCGCTCAAGGACAAGGGCGGCCTGGAGCCCGTCGATACCGCGCCGCAGGCGGCCGAGGTGAGCAAGCAGGGGCCGCTCTACAAGTGCGACGGCTGCGCCGCCCCGATCGCCAAGGCCCTGGGTGCGGATCTCGCCGTGACCGGCTATGTGGAGAAGGGGTCGGGCCAGATCTTCAACCTCAACGTCGTCATCGCCGACGCCGCCACCGGCAAGGTGGTGCGCGGCGGGCAGGTGGTGATCCGGGCCGACACCGACGACACCTGGACGCATGCCATGCGCTGGATCGTCAAGAACCGCCTGCTCGCCGAGCCCCTGCCCGGCAAGTCGTGATGTCGTCCGGCGCCCGCGCCGCCCCCGAGCCGTCCCCGTTCAGGTCGCCCGTGTCCGAGTCCGCACCTCCGTTTCCGACAAATCCCCTCCCCCGCCTCCTCGTCAGCGTCCGCGACGCCGCCGAGGCCGAGGCCGCGATCCGCGCCGGGGCCGACCTGATCGACGCCAAGGACCCGGAGAACGGGGCGCTCGGCGCCCTCCCCCCGGAGACCGTCCGCGCCATCGTCGCGCGCACCGCCGGCCGCGCCGCCACGAGCGCGGTCGCCGGCGAGCCGGCGGCGGCGGAGCGGCAGGCCGCGATCCGCGCCATGGCGGAGACCGGGGTCGGCTGGGTCAAGGTCGCGGTCCGCCCCGACTGGCTCGCCGATCCCGCCTCCCTTCGCGCGGCCGGCGCGGCCGCGCCTGGCCGCCTCGTCGCCGTGCTGTTCGCCGAGGACGACCCCGCGCCGGACTGCGCGCCGCGGCTCGCGGCGGCGGGCTTCATCGGCGCGATGATCGACACGGCGGTCAAGGACGGGCGCCGCCTGCCCGGCCTGATCGACGGGGCGCGCCTGGCCGCCTTCACCGCGGCGGCCCGTGCCGCCGGGCTGCTGTCGGGGCTCGCCGGGTCGCTGCGCGTCGGCGACATCCCCGGCCTCGCCGCCCACCGCCCGGACTATCTCGGCTTCCGCGGCGGCCTCTGCCGCGACGGCGACCGCCGCAACGCCCTCGACGCGCAGCGGATCGCCGAGGCCGTGCGGGCGCTCCGCCGGCCGGCCTCGCGAGACGCGGCGTGAGCGTGCACACCGTCGTCAAGGTCGGCGGCAGCCTCCGCGCCGACCCGGCGCGCCTCCAAGCGCTGCTCGCCGCGCTCGCCGACGGCGCCTTCGGCCCGTGCCTCGTCGTGCCGGGCGGCGGCGCCTTCGCCGACGCGGTGCGGCTCGACCAGGCGCGTCTCGGCTTCGACGACGCGGAGGCGCATCGCCGCGCGCTCGATGCGATGAGCCGGATGGCGGGGTGTTTCCACGCCATCGAGCCGCGCCTCCTTCCCTTCCCCCTCCCCCGCAAGGGGGGGAGGGAGAGCGCCGTATCGGCTATCTGGGACCCCATCGCCCTCCGCGCCGGCCATCCGGACATCCCGGAATCCTGGGACGTGACCTCCGACAGCCTCGCGCTCTGGGCGGCGACGCGGATCGAGGCCGCCCGCTGCATCCTGGTGAAGTCCGCCGACGCCCCGGCGGGCGCCGACGCGTGCGACCTCGCCCGGATCGGCCTCGTGGATGCCGCGTTCCCGGCCTTCGCCGGCCGCTACCGCGGCGCGGTCTCGATCCTCGGCCCCGCCGGCGCGCGGCCGGTCCACGCGCGGGCCGCCGCATGAGCGCCGCGCCCGAGCACCTGGTCTTCGTCACCGGCAAGCTCGCCCGCGCCCGGCTGGAGAAGGTCGCGAGCGCCCTGCCCCCGGAGCGGTTCGCCTGGAGCATCGCCGATTCCGGGGTGAAGGTCGCCGCGCTGATGACCGAGGAGATCATCAAGCGCCGCGTCACCCTCCCCGAGGGCGCCACCCGCATCATCCTGCCCGGGCGCTGCCGGGCGAACCCGGAGGCCTTGGCCGCGCATTTCGGCCTGCCGGTCGAGCGCGGCCCCGACGAGATCGTCGACCTGCCGGCCCATCTCGGGCTCGCCGGCCGCAAGGTCGACCTGTCGCGCCACGACCTGCGCATCTTCTCCGAGATCGTCGACGCCTCGAAGATGACGGCCGCCGAGGTGGTGGCCAAGGGCCTGGACCTGGCGCGCCGGGGCGCCGACGTGATCGACCTCGGCGGCCTGCCGGACACCGATTTCCCGCATCTCGAGGATTGCGTGCGCGGGCTGAAGGCGCAGGGCCTCAAGGTCAGCGTCGATTCCTTCTCGATCGACGAGCTGCGCCGGGGTGCGGCCGCCGGGGCCGACTTCCTGCTCAGCCTCAACGAGGAGACGCTGGACCTCGCCTTCGAGACGGATGCGGTGCCGATCCTGGTGCCGATGCGGCCCGACGACCTGCCCTCCCTCGACCGCGCGATCGCGCGGATGGTGGAGGCGGGGCGCCCGTTCATCGCCGACCCGATCCTCGAGCCGATCCATTTCGGCTTCGTCGACTCGATCGCGCGCTACCGCGCCACCCGCGCGCGCTGGCCCGACATCGCGATAATGATGGGCACCGGCAACCTCACGGAGCTGACGGAGGCCGACAGCCTTGGGATCACCGCGCTCCTCGTCGGGATGTGCTCGGAGCTGTCGATCGGCAATGTCCTGATCGTGCAGGTCTCGAACCACACCCGCCGCACGGTCGAGGAACACGATGCCGCGAGGCGGGTGATGTTCGCGGCCAAGGCCGACGCCGCGCTGCCGAAGGGCTACGGCCGGGCACTTCTGGCACTTCACGACAAGCGTCCCTTCGTGCAAACGCCCGACGAGATCGCGGCCCTGGCGGCGCAGGTCCGCGACCCGAACTACCGGATCGCGGTCGCCGAGGACGGGATCCACCTCTACAACCGCGACGTCCACAAGGTCGGCACCGACGCGATGGCCTTCTTCACCGACCTCGACGTCGCCAGCGACGGCGCCCACGCGTTCTACCTCGGGGGCGAGCTGACCAAGGCCGAGACCGCGTGGCGCTTAGGCAAGCGCTACGTGCAGGACGAGCCGCTCGACTGGGCCTGCGCCGCCGACGCCGAGGTCGAGGACACCACCGCCTTCAAGAAGGCCGGCCATACCAAGCATTCCGGCCCGGACGCGCCGCAGGGCGCGCGCGACGCGCAGGTTCCGGCCGAGGCCGGCGCCTCGGCGCCCCGCACCATCGCGCCGGACGCGGCCGCGGCCGAGGCGTCGGTGTCGGAAACGCCCCGGGCGCCCGCGCAAAAGCCCGTCTGCGGCAAGCTCGTGCCGGCCGGGGAGGCCTGAGCCGGTGCCGCTGATCCTCGAGACGATCGTCACGACGCTCTCGCGAGAGGGCGCCCTGCACCTCGTGCCCTTCGGCCTGATCGCGGAGGGCGACGACTACGTGCTGGCGCCGTTCCGGCCCTCGCCGACGATCCTCAACCTCGAGGCCAACCCCTGCTTCTGCGCCTCGAGCCCGCGCGACGTGCGGGTGATCGCCGGCGCGGTCACCGGGCGCCGGGACTGGCCGACGGTGGCGTGCGACCGCATCCCGGGCCGGCGCCTCGCCGACAGCTTCGGCCACGCCGAGTTCGAGGTCGCGGCGGTCGAGGCCGACCCGACCCGGCCGCGCTACCGCGGGCGCCAGGTCCACGCGGCGGCGCACGCCCCGTTCATCGGCTACAACCGGGCGCAGGCCGCGGTGCTGGAGGCGGCGATCCTCTCGACGCGGCTCCACATGCTGACGCCCGACAAGGTCATGGCCGAGATGCGCTATCTCGCCATCGCGATATCCAAGACGGCCGGCCCGCGCGAGCGGGAGGCCTGGGACTGGATCGAGGACAAGGTCGCCGCCCATCTCGGGACGGACGGCCGCATCCTCGCCGACACCGCCGCCGCACGAGACGGCGGATCAGGAGTGACACCCCCATGAGGATCGAGCTGCCCATGATGAGAAGACTGGCCCTCACGAGCGCCGTGGTGATCGCCGCGGTGGCGGCGACCACGGCCCAGGCCCACGGCCCGACCCGCAAGAAGGTCGAGGAGACCGTCGAGATCAACGCCAGCCCGGACAAGGTCTGGAAGGTGATCGGCAACTTCCAGGACATGAGCTGGCTGCCGCTGGTCGAGAAGACCGAGGGCAAGGAGGGCAACACCCCCGACAAGGCCACCCGCGTCCTCACGCTCAAGGGCGGCGCCACCGTCGAGGAGAGCCTGTACAAGTACTCCGCCGAAAAGATGAGCTACTCGTACCGGATCACCAAGGTCGACGTGAAGACCCTGCCGGTGAACGATTACTCGTCCACGCTCAAGGTCGAGGCGGACGGCGACGGCAAGTCGAAGGTGTCGTGGGACGGCGCGTTCTACCGCGGCTACATGAACAACGATCCGCCGCCCGAGCTGAACGACGAGGCCTCGCAGAAGGCCGTGCGCGGTCTCTACCGCACCGGTCTCGACGCGCTGAAGGCGCAGGTCGAGAAGGGCTCTTGAGCCGTTCGATCACATCGCGACGCGGAGGCCGGCTGCGCGCCGGCCTCTCGCTCGCCCTCGCCCTGTGGCTCGTGCCGCTCGCCGCGCGCGCCGCCGAGGCGGTGGTCACGGTGCAGGGCGACAACGCCGTCGACGTGATCGACCTCGAGGCCGGCACGATCCTGCAGCGCATCCCCGTCGCCGGCTCGCCCGCCGGCATCGCGCTCTCCCCCGATCGCAGGACCGCCTACGTGACCTGCCCAGACGCGCCGGGCATCGCCGTCGTCGACCTGACCGCGCGCAAGGTCGCGCAGGTCCTGGCCCTTCCGGGCGGCCCGCTCGGCATCGCGGTGAACCCGAGGAGCGGCGCCGTCTACGTCGCCGACTGGTACGCCAAGCGGGTGTTCGTGCTGGTGCCGGGTGAGGCGGGCCTCAGGCTCGACGGCGAGATCGCGGTCGGGGCCTCGCCGTCGGGCATCGCGGTGACGCCGGACGGCGCGACGCTGCTGGTGGCCAACCGCGAGGCGGACACGGTCTCGGTGGTCGACGCCGCGACCCGCCGCGAGACCGGGACGATCGCCGTCGGCCACCATCCCTTCGGCATCACCCTCGATGCGCAAGCCAAGCGCGCCTACACCGCCAACGTCACCGGCGACGACGTGTCGGTGATCGACCTCGCCGCGGCGCGCGAGGTCGGCCGGGTGAAGACCGGCCAGCGCCCCTACGTTATTGCCCTGACGGGGGAGCGCGGCTTCGTCACCGACCAGTATTCCGGCACCGTCACGGTGTTCGATCCTGCCACCCTCGCCCCCGTGACCCGGATCGAGGTCGGCGACCACCCCGAGGGCATCGCCGCCACCGCCGACGGGCGCTCGGTGATCGTCGCCAACTGGGGCTCGAACACGCTCTCGGTCATCGACGCGCGGACGCTGACGGTGACCCGCGAGATCAAGACCGACGACAGCCCGCGGGCGTTCGGGGATTTTCTGCGCTGACGTCGCGCCGGGCGGAAGCCTGACGTGGCGCGGGTCCCTTCCCCCAGGGGGAGGACAGGATGAGGGGCGTGCGTTTTCCGGAGCGGTCACGCCCCTCACCCCAACCCTCTCCCCGTGGATGAGGGCGTGGTCCCGCGGTCGATCACGCCGCCTCGGGCGGCTCGCCGTCCTCCGGGCCCTCCGGCGCGTGCAGCATGTCCTCCAGCTCGTCGATCAGCCGGTCGATCTGGTCGGGCGTCGCCAGCACCTTGACGGTCTCGCCGTCCTCGGTGGCGAGCGCGAGCTCGATATGCGGGCCGACCCGGGCGGTGAGGACGCGGGCGAGGATCTTCAGGGCGCTCATCGGTCTTCCTTCGAAACCAGCGTGTCGGCGGAGAGCAGCGCGACGGCGAGCGCCGGGCCGCAGGTGGAGGCCCAGTCTGGCCGGCCGGCGATGCGATCCGCCAGCACCTCGGTGAAGGGCAGGCAGCGCCGGCCGAGGCGCCGGGCGAGGGCGTCGGCCAGGAAGGCGCCCGCGCCGCAGGCGATCACGGGGGCCGTGGCCGGGATATCGGGGCGCGAGAGCAGGGTGGCGGCCGCGTCGTGGAGCAGGCGCAGCTGCGCCTCGGCGAAGTGGCCGGCAAGCGCCCGCCAGTCCTCGTCCGTCCCCTCCCCGCGGTCGCGGCCGATCATCCGGGCGAGCCGCGTCTCGCTTTCGGGCACCGACTTGCCCTTGCCGTCGCCGCTCGCCTGCTGGTCGGCGCCCTCGGGAAGGTCGCCGGTGATGCGGTGGACGTCGGCCGCGTGCGCGAAGGTCTCGGACATCAGCCGGGTGCGGCGGCCCCGGAACGGCGCATGGTCGGAAAGCGCCAGCAGCGGCGTGCGCACGACGCCGGTATAGACGAGCTCCCCCGTCTCCAGCCGCTCGGCGTCGCTGTAGCCGGCGGCGGCGGCGCGGCCTCCGACGATCGGGATCAGGTCGGCGGTGGTCGAGCCGACGTCGACGAGCAGCGCGTCGGGCACGTGCCGCCAGAGCAGGGCCGCGGTGGCGTGCCAGTTCGCCGAGGCGATCTCCGCGGCGTTCGGCTCCGCATCCCGCGGCGCGACGAAGCCGGCGCGCCCGGCATAGATCGCGACCTCGCCGGCCAGGTGCGTCGCCGCCCAGCCCGCGAGCTGCGCGACGCCGTCCGTCCGGTCGGCGAAGCAGTCGGTGAGCTCGCCGGTCATCGTCACGGCGTGCGCCGCCTCCCCCCGCGCCCAGTCGGGCAGCCCGGCGAAGGTGGCGTCGAGGGCGGGCAGCCCGCGCCAGAGCGGGCACGGCGCCTGGACCACCGCGCGGACGATGCCGCCCTCGACCAGCGCCGCCTTGACGTGCACCCCGCCGAGATCCCATCCGATCGTCCTGGCAGGGCGGGGAAGCGGATGCGCGGCGGGCAAGGGCGATCTCACTGATGGGCGACGCAGAGGGCGAGGGCGCGACGACGCCGTTCGCGGTGATTCCGGTGATCGACCTGCGCCACGGGCGGGTGGTGCGGGCACGCGCCGGCGAGCGACAGAGCTATGCCCCGATCGAGACCCCGTTGGCAAAGGGCTCGGCGCCGGCCGACATCGCCCGCGGCCTCCTCGCCGCGGTCCCGGCGCGGACGCTCTACGTCGCCGACCTCGACGCGATCGTCGATCGTGCCCCGCCCGACCTCGGGGCGCTGGCGGCGATCGCGCGGGCCTGCCCCGGCATCGGCCTCTGGGTCGATGCGGGCTTCGCCGAGGCGGCGACGGTCGAGGCCTTCCTCGCCGCCGGGCTCGGCCGCCCCGTGATCGGCAGCGAGAGCCAGGCCGACGAGGGCCTCGTCGTCCGCCTCGGCGACCGGGCCGTGCTCTCGCTCGACAGCCGCGGCCCGAGCCGGCTCGGGCCGCCCGGCCTGCATGCGGATGCCCGCCACTGGCCGCCGGAGGTGATCGTGATGACGCTCGCCCGCATCGGCGTCGGATCGGGGCCGGACCTCGCCGGGCTGGAAGCCGCCGCGCGCCTGGCGCCCGGCCGCCGGATCTACGCCGCCGGCGGCGTGCGCGGCCCGGACGACCTCGCCGCGCTCCGTCGCGCCGGGGTCGCGGGCGCCCTGGTCGCGTCGGCGATCCATGACGGCGCCCTCCGCGCCGGGGACCTGCCCTGAACCTTCCGGCCGTGGCACGCCGCTGCTAGGGTGCCGGCAGGCACCGAGCGAAACGCGACAGACGGCAAGACCAATGGAAAAATTCACCACCCTGGAGGGCGTCGCGGCGCCCATGCGGATCATCAACGTCGACACCGACCGGATCATCCCGAAGCAGTACCTCAAGACGATCAAGCGCACCGGCCTCGGCAAGGGGCTGTTCGCCGAGATGCGCTACCGGGACGACGGCTCGGAGAACCCGGACTTCGTGCTCAACCAGCCGGCCTACCGCAACGCCAGGATCCTGGTGGCGGGCGACAATTTCGGCTGCGGCTCGTCGCGCGAGCACGCGCCCTGGGCGCTGACCGATTTCGGCATCCGCTGCGTGATCTCGACGAGCTTCGCCGACATCTTCTTCAACAACTGCGCCAAGAACGGCATCCTGGCGATCGTGGTCTCTCCGGAAGACCTCGAGAAGCTGTTCGAGGATGCCGAGCGCGGCGCCAACGCCACCCTCTCGGTCGACCTCGAAGCGCAGACCATCCGGGGCCCGGACGGCGGCACGCTGCACTTCGACATCGATCCCGGCCGCAAGGAGAGCCTGCTCAACGGCCTCGACGAGATCGGCCTGACCCTCAAGCGCGCCCCGAAGATCGACGCCTACGAGGACAAGCTGGCCGCGCGCGGCTGGGCGTGAGCGCGGCCGGACCGCGGGGGAGCGTCCGCACCGCGATCCGGCCTTAAGCCTGCGTTAACCGTTCCCTCATCAGGCTCCGGCGCCCCGGACACCATGCGAGCGACGACGATGCGGCGAGACTCCTGGCAGCGATCCTCCCGCAGGCCGATCCTGCCGTGGCTCGCCCTCGCCTGCCTCACGGCGACCGGCGCGCGGGCCGATTTCCAATCCTGCCTCGCCGGCCTGCAGCAGCAGGCGGCGGCGCAGGGCGTGTCGGTGCAGGCGTTCCGCAGCGCCACCGACGGGATCAGCTTCGACGACAAGGTGATCGAGCTCTCCCAGGCGCAGCCCGAGTTCAAGACGCCGATCTGGGACTACATGGCGGCCCTGGTCGACGACGAGCGCGTCGACGACGGCAAGGCGGCGATGCGCCAGTACGGGCAGGCCCTGGCGCAGGCCGAGGCCCGCTACGGCGTCGACCGCTTCACCATCGCCGCGGTCTGGGGCGTGGAATCGAACTTCGGCAAGAACCTCGGCAAGATGCCGCTGGTGCAGTCGCTGGCGACGCTGGCCTGCTCCGGCAACCGCCGCCGCGACTTCTTCCGCGGCGAGCTGATGGCGACGCTGAAGATCATCGACCGCGGCGACATCGAGCCCGGCCGCCTCACCGGCTCCTGGGCCGGCGCCTTCGGCCAGACCCAGTTCATGCCGACGACCTACCAGCGCCTCGCCGTCGACCTCGACGGCGACGGCCGCCGCGACGTGGTCGACTCGGTGCCCGACGCCGTCGGCTCGACCGCGAACTTCCTGCACGTCGCCAAGTGGTCGAACGGCCAGGGCTGGGGCTACGAGGTCAAGCTGCCGGCCGGCTTCAACGCCGGGGCCGCGGGGCGGAAGAACAAGAAGCCGGTCGGCCACTGGGCCGCGCTCGGCGTCAAGCGCATCGACGGGCGCCCGCTCTCCGCCGAGGGTCCCGTCGGCATCATGATCCCGGCCGGGATCGAGGGGCCCGCCTTCCTCGTCACCAGGAACTTCGACGCGATCTACTCCTACAACGCCGCCGAATCCTACGGGCTCGCCATCGCCGTGCTCTCCGACCGCCTGCGCGGCCGGCCCGGCATCCAGGCGGAGTGGCCGACCGACGACCCGCCGCTGTCGAGGGCCGAGCGCCGCGACCTCCAGGCCCGGCTGACGGCGCGCGGCTACGACGTCGGCGAGCCGGACGGCAAGGTCGGCGCCAAGACCCGCGACGCGATCAAGGAGATCGAGCGCAGCCTCGGCATGCCGCAGACCGGCCGTCCGGGCGCGAAGGTGCTGGAAGCGTTGCGCCGGTGAGCCGGCGCCTGATCGGCTCGGGCTCGCCGTTCGAGGCCGCCTACGGCTATTCGCGCGCGGTCGTGACGGGCGGCTTCGTGTTCGTCGCCGGCACCACCGGCTACGATTACGCGACGATGACGATGCCGGAGGAGGCCGCGGCGCAGGCCGAGGCGTGCTGGCGCACCATCGCATCGGTGCTCGCCGAGGCCGGATCCGGCCTGGAGCGCATCGTGCGGGCGACCTACTACGTCACCGATCTGGCGGATGCCGAGGCGGTGCTCGCGGTCTGCGGCCGCGTGCTGGCCCAGGTCCGGCCGGCCGCGACGCTCCTCGTCGTCGCCGGCCTGCTGCGCCCCGAGATGAAGCTCGAGATCGAGGTCACGGCGACCTTAGGGTGAGACGGTTGCGCCGCCCGATCAGTAGGGCGTCCCGTAATACGGCCGGCGGACCGGGCGGTAGCGGTCCTGGACGGGACGGCCATAGCCGTCGCCGTACGCCCCGAGATAGGGATCGAGCCGCGGATCGCGGTAGTTGCCGTTGTTGACGCCGGCCGAGCGGTCGTTGCCGTTCAGTGCCGCGTAGGGCGAGAGGCCGCTGCCGCTGTCGCTGCCACCGCCTCCACCGCCGCCGCGCGCGAGCACGGCGCCGGTCGAGCCGATGATGAGGCCTGCCGCCAGCACGGCCCGAACCGTCTTCCGCGTCGTCGTCTTGACTGCCATCGTCGCCTCCCGATCTCGCTGCGTGCCGGATCCAGGCGAAAAACCGGTCGCGGCGACGCGAGGTTCCCGAGGGCCGGGGGCGGCGAAAGCGCCGACCTTTGCTCCGCCACCGGTCGTCGACGCGGCAGGGCCCGTCGCCCGGGATTCGAGCAGACCCCGATGACCCCCGGCGGCGACGGCGGGACGAGATGGCGTCGGGGCGAGCCGATGGCTCAGCCCGGCCACCGGGGCCTGCGCCGGACGACGCCTAGTGCCGGTAGCGTTCGGCGAGGGCCATGAGGGCTCCTGCGAGCTCGGTGAGGTTGGCCGAGGCCGCCTCGACCTCGCGGGTGCCGGCGGCGGTCTGCTGGCTCGCCTGGCGGATGTTCTGCAGGGCGCCCATCACCTGCTCG
>NZ_JAKSYA010000182.1:0-25798 GCF_022829485.1 Methylobacterium sp. J-059 | reverse complement strand
CGGCACCCGGTTCTACCAGCTCAGCCAGGCGCTTCGCGACACCTACCAGTTCGTCGCCGGCGCGAGCCTGATCTGGTCGCCGGTGAAGGACCTCGATATCGGTGTGGAAGGCCTCTACACCCAGATCGGCGTCAAGAACGGCCGCGTGATCGACACCGACAAGGATCCGACCGCCTACTCGCGCATCGCCGCGATCAACGCCGGCGGCGCCGTTCGCACCGCGACCAGCGACGACGTCTTCCAGGCCAAGGTTCGCGTCCAGCGCGACTTCTGAGGCGACGCGCCGGATCGGGCGTCGGCTCCGCGCGGGTTTCGACGAGACCCGCACGGACGGGCATCTGCAGACCCGAGATCCATCCTTCGAGGCCCGGCGGCGACGCCGGGCCTTTTTTCTTGGCCGGCCACTCGCGCGTCATGGCTGGAGACGGGCGGCGCGGTCTCTCGGCCGGCCCGTCCGCGGGCCATTGACGTTCCTGGAGGCTTCGGGATGAGATGACGGTGCCGGCGCAGCCCGAATCCGTCGAAGTCCCGGCGGATCCAGGCTCCTGCGGGCGGGCGCCCGGGCTTCGACGAGCTCCGGGCCAGGTCGGTCGCGACGACGTGACCGATCCGGACACGACCACCCCGTCGGCAAGAACAAGGCGGCCCGCCAAGAGGCCGGATCTTCGGAAGGACGCCCCGTGACGAGCCCCCTCTCTCCGCCCCTCGCGGATCGGCCCGTTCCGGGCTCGGACCCGACGCGCCGGTTCTGGCCGCTCGGCTGGTGGCGCCTGGTGGACACCCGGATCGGCATCATCCCGCTGCCGATCTACGCGATCGTCGCGGTGCTCCTGGCGATCCTGACCTCCGAGGGCGAGATCCGACCCGACGGGCCGACGATGATCGCCGTGCTGGTGCTCGGCGGCTTCACCTGCGCCGAGATCGGCAAGCGCCTTCCGATCCTGCGCAACATCGGCGCGGGGGCGATCTTCGCGACCTTCGTGCCCTCGGCCCTAGTCTACTACAAGTTGATCCCGCCGCAGGTCGAGAAGGCGATCGTCGACTTCACCAAGTTCACCAACTTCCTCTACATCTACATCGCGGCGATCATCGTCGGCTCCATCCTGGGGATGGACCGGGACGTGCTGATCAAGGGCTTCCTCAAGATCTTCGTGCCGCTGGCGGTGGGCTCGCTGGTGGCCGGCGCGGTCGGCACGCTCGTCGGGACGATGCTGGGCCTCGGCGCCCGCCACACCTTCTTCTACATCGTGGTGCCGATCATGGCCGGCGGCGTCGGCGAGGGCGCGATCCCGCTCTCGATCGGCTACGCCCAGATCCTCGGCCAGCCGCAGGGCGACGTGTTCGCCCAGGTGCTGCCCCCGGTGATGCTCGGCAGCCTCACGGCGATCATCCTCGCCGGCACCCTGAACTTCGTCGGAAAGCGCTATCCCCACCTGACCGGAGAGGGAAAGCTCCAGCCCGACCACGATGCGACGCCCCCCGGCGACGCCGCCGCGAAGGCCGAGGCGAATTCCGGGCAGGTCGACGTCTCGACCATCGCCGCCGCCGGGCTCACCGCGATCACGCTGTACCTCCTCGGCGTGATGGCCCACCACCTCACCGGGCTGCCCGCCCCCGTGGCGATGCTGTTCCTCGCGGTGCTTGCCAAGCTCTCGAGCGCGGTCTCGCCCCACCTCCAGGCCGGCGGCTTCGTGGTCTACAAGTTCGTGCAGACCGGCATGACCTATCCGCTGCTCTTCGCCATCGGCGTCGCGCTGACGCCCTGGGACAAGCTGATGGCGGCGTTCACGATCACCAACCTGATCACCATCGTCGCCACCGTCACCACGCTGATGGGCACCGGATTCGTCGTCGGGCGCCTGCTCGGGATGTACCCGATCGAGACCGCGATCGTGAACGCCTGCCATTCGGGGCAGGGCGGCACCGGCGACGTGGCGATCCTCACGGCCGCCAACCGCATGGCGCTGATGCCGTTCGCCCAGATCGCCACCCGGATCGGCGGCGCGCTCACCGTGACCGGCACCCTGGTCGCGCTGAGATGGCTGACCGGGATGCCGGCCTGACCCGGCCCGGCACCGCGGGACACCGCACGCCCGGGGCATTTCCCGCAGTCGTTACAACCCTGGGTTAAGTCAGCCTTCACCCTCTGCCGACACTCTGCTTCGGGACCGCCGCGGGCGGCCCGAATCGGAACGCTCCACGATGCTCGCGACAGCCCGAGATCCCTTCCCGCCAAGCCGCTCCGGCGCGATCCGCCCGCGCGGCGGCGAGGCCGTCCGGTCGTCCGGCCTCGTCGGCCGCGACGCGCTGGTCTGGCGGATCCGGGTCCTGGTCGCCGAAGCGCGGGGGCCGATCTGCCTGTCGGGGCCGGCCGGCAGCGGCAGCACGGCGATCGCGGCCGCCGTGGCCGACAAGCTGGCGCGCCAGACGCGGGTGCTCGGCCTGCGCTGCCTGCCCGAGACCACCTTCGCGCGCCTGACGGAGATCCTCGCCGAAGGCCTTGATGGCGGAGATGTTTCCGGAACCGTATCCATCGTCCTGACCGATGTCGGCGCGGTCTCGGAGCCGGGCTTCCTGCGCGCCCTCGCGCATCTCGCGGCCGAGCTGCCGCAATTCGGCTGGCTGATCGCGGGCGCGCCGCAGGCCATGCCCGGGGCACGATCGGTCGCGGTCCCGCTGCTTGCCGAATCGGAGACCGCCGCCGCGGTGGACGCGGCGGTCGAGCGGCACGCGGCCGTGATCTCGAAGATCGGCCGAAGCACGGCGGCGACGCTCTGCCGTGGCCTGCCGGGCCTCGCCGACCGCCTCGTGGCCGAGGCCTGGACGGCCGTCGGCACCGCGGGCGACGACGGCATCGGCCTGCCGCACCTGCGCACGGCCGCCCGCGCCCTCGTCGGGCCGGAGGTCGCGGCGGACGCGCCGGCCCTGCTGCGTGCCGCCGCCCGCACGCCGATCGATCCGGACGGCACGTTCCCGCGCGCGGCCCTGGCGATCGCCCTGGAGCGCGCCGGCGCGGCGACGGACCGCGGCGTCGCACCGGAGCGCGACCCCGCCCTGGTCGCGGCCGGCCGCGCGCGCCTGCGCTTTTCCGACGATGCGGCCGCCGCACGCCTGCTGCTGTCGGAGTTCGGCTGGACGTTCCACCGCGGGTGACCGGGGTTCCGGCCGACGGCGCCGGAGCCCGCACGGAGCCGATCCCTTCCGAAACCGCGGATCCGGGTTTCGCGCCTGCGACGCCCGGATCCGATCGAGGCGTTCAGTGCGACTTGACCAGGGCGCGCAACGCCTCCGCTGCCGCATCGCGGGCCGGGAAGGCACGCCGCATCGCGTCGACGAAGGCGGCGGCCGGGCCGTCCCAGTCGTGGCGGGCGACGTGCGCGCGGGCGCGGGCCGGGTCGAAGGGCAGCCGGCCCTCGACCGCCGCCTGCATCAGCGCGGCGAGACGCTCGACCCGGTCGGGCGCGTCGAGGTCGAAGTAGCTCGCCGCGTCGCCGCCCGATTCGGGGATGGCGGTGACGTTGGAGGCGATCACCGGCGTGCCGAGCGCGAGGCTCTCCAGCACCGGGATGCCCCAACCCTCGCCGGCGCTCGGGAACACCAGGGCGGAGGCGTTGGCGTAGAGGTCGCCGAGGCCGCGGTCGTCGATCCCGGCCACGTGCACGACGTCGGCCATCGACGAGAGCCGCGCCAGCGTCTCCGGGCGCTCGCCGTCGGGCTTGCCGACCACCACGAGGCGCGCAGCCCCTGTGGGAAGCCGCGCGAAGGCGTCGAGCGTCAGCGCGAGGTTCTTCCGCGGCTCAAGGCGCCCGACCATCATCAGGTAGGGGCGCCCGTCGCGGATCGGCGAGCGGGTGATCGCGCCGGTACGGGGCGGGCTCGTCCCGCACCGGACCTCGGCGATCCGGGCCGGGTCGATCCGGTAGGTCCGTGCGATCGAATCGCGGCTGTAGCGCGAGATCGTCACGACGAGGCGGGCGCGCTTGGCGCCGAGCCGCGTCAGCAGGCGGGTGCGCCAGCGCATCCCGAAGGAGAAGAACGACGGATGGGTCTCGAACAGGATGTCGTGCACCACGACGACCTGCCGCCCGCCCGGCACCAGGGGCGGGGCGATGTAGGTGGTCACCAGCGCGTCGATCCGGTCGCGGTGGACGAGCCAGGGCCAGACCGCCAGGAGCCGCACGGCCCGCGGCACCCGCGGCAGCCGGGCGTGCTCGACGTTGGGGCCGGAGATCATCGTCGCGGCGCGCCCCGGATCGTCGGAGTAGATCACGTAGGTCGCGTCCGGGTGGCGCGCCACGGCGCGGCCGACCACGTTGACGAGCCAGGTGCGGCTGCCCTGCATCTTGCCGACGAGGACGTGGGCGTCGATTCCGATCCGGAGTGTCATGTCAGGGGCTCCGATAGGCGCCGAAGGACGGGGCCTCGTTGGGGGCGTAGGGGCGGCCGGGCAGGTCCCGCGTCGCGCCGAGCGGGATGCCGGGGCGCGCGAGCGCACGGGTCAGCGCGAAGCCGTTCGCGAAGGGTTTTGCGATGTCGGCGAAGGCCGGCGCCTCGGTGAGGTCCGGCGCGCGCGATCCCAGCGGCAGCGACGCGCCGTCGTCGGTGCGGGTGGCGCCGTAGGCGTAGAGCCGGCCGCCGGCGGCGTGCCGCAGCAGGTTCGGGCCGATGGCGTTGCCGCGGCCCGTGCTCGTGGCCTCGACGGAGATGGCGGCGACGTTCGCCCGGGTCGCCACCACGATGTTGTTCAGGACGCGGTTGTCGACGGTGCGGCCGACCTGCTTGGTGTAGTCGCTGGCCAGCACGATCTCGCCCTTGTAGGCGTGCCGGCCGCCGGAATCGGCCATGTTGCCGACGACGGTGTTGTTGGACACGAGGTTCCGGCCGGCGTCGAACAGGTTGATGCCGGCGCCGTCGTTGCCGGTCGCGACGTTGAAGGCGACGAGGTTGTCGTCGCACCACTGGTCGACCTGGATGCCGTTGCCGTCCTGGCCCGTGGTCTCGCGCTGCCCGGTGACGACGTTGTAGCGGATGGTGTTGCGGTCGCCCGCGTCCTGGCCCGCATCCTTGGCGTAGACGTGGATGCCCGAGGTGCCCGACATGGCGATGCCGTTGTCGTGGACGCGGTTGCCCTCGACGACGTAGCCGGAGCCGTTGATCTCCATCCCGTGGATGCCGCTGCCGGAGACCGTGTTGCCCGCGATGATCGTCGGGTCGTCGGCGGGCGCGTTGATCACGTCGACCGCGATGCCATGGGTCTTGTTGCCGGTGAGCCGGTTGCCGAGGATGCGATGCCCGGCCCCGGAGCCGTCGCCGATCCAGATGCCGAGGCCCGAGGCGTCGACGGCCGAATCCCGCACCGTGACGTGGTGGCTCCCCCGGCGCAGGATGAACCCGGAATTCACGGCCCCCCGCACGGTCAGCCCGGACACCGCGACGTGGGCGGCGTTCTCGAACACCACCGAGTTCGACAGCACCGGCTCGGTGCCGGGCACCGCGGCGAGCGTCACCGGCGCCTCGGCGGTGCCGCGGGCCGCGACGACCACGACGCCGTCGAAGCGGCCGCCCTTGACCAGCACCGCGCTGCCCGCCGCGAGGCTCGCGAACGGCACCGCGGACAGCGCCGCGACCGTCCGGTAACCGGGCATGGTCGAGCCCGACGGATCGACGAGGATGCGCTGCAGGCTCGGTGGCTCCGCCGGCTGGCAGGCGGTGGCCGCCACCAGCATCGGCAGGAGCGCGACCAGCACCGCCGCCCGGATGCGGTTCGTCACGCGGCCTCCGCGAAGGCGCGGGCGATGGCGAGGCGCTTGCGGCGCTGGAACAGCCGGCGCCACACCGTGCGGCCTGCGGCCGGGCTGAGGCGGGTGAGCGAGCGCGCGGCGGCCCGCCAGCCGGGCAGGGCGACCTCCGGCATCACGAGGTCGGCCAGCGCGTGGCGGCGGGCGCGGCCGAAGGGCTCTGGGCCGACGAGCCCGAGGCGGGCGAGGTCGGGGGCGAGGTCGGGGCGCTTGCGGTACCACAGCACCAGGGCCGCGCCCTCGCGCTCGGCGATGCGCAGGTAGGCCGCCTCGTCGAGGAAGTGGTGGTGGTAGGCCAGCGCCTTCGGCTCGTAGAACAGGCGCATCCCGCGCCGCGCCAGCCGCTCGCCGAGCTCGATGTCCTCGTGCCAGGTCAACTGCTGGTCGAAGCCGCCGGCCTCGCGCAGGAAGCCGGCGTCGACGCTGACGTTGCAGGTCAGGAACGCGTCCCAGCCGAGCTCGACCCTGCCGGCGAGCGCATCGTAGGAGGCGTCGTGATGGAGCGCCGCGAACGGCGAGAACGGCAGGGCCGGGTCGATCGTCATCCGCCCGAGGATCGCCGTCTCGCGCCCGCCGCGCCGGGCATGGGCCGCCAGGTGCGCCGCGACGAGGTTCGGGCTGGGGATGGTGTCGTCGTTGACGATGAGCAGGCGCGTGCCGCGGGCGGCCTCGATCGCCCGGTTGCGGGCGGCGTTCGCCCCCGCATTCTCCTGGCGCAGGTGCACTACCGGCCGCCGCGCGGTCGCGACCGCCCGGCTGATCACCGCGCCGGTGCCGTCGACCGAGCCGTCGTCGCAGACCACGATCTCGAAGGCGGCCTCGGTCTCCTGGCGATCGAAGGCGGCCAGCGTCAGCCGCAGGGTCTCGGCGCGGCCGTAGGTCGGGATGATCACCGACAGGATCGGGGTCTCGGAGGGCGGGGGCGTATCCGGCGTCATGACGAGGCTTCCGGGCTTGAGAGGCTGGGGAGAGAATTGCGCGGGCGCAGCCACAGGGCGCCGGCGAGGGCGAGGATCGCGCCGGCCGGCAGGGCGACGGGAGCGAGCGCGGCCGGGCTCGCGAAGACGCAGGCCGCCATGGCGAGGGGCGGAGCGAGGATCGCCGGCAGGTCGCGGGGCACGAGCGGCGCCCCGACGGACCGGTGGAACACGGATACAACCACTGCGAGCATCGCGATTTCGGCGGCCAGGGCCGCGAGCGCGGCACCCGTGGCGCCTGCCCGCGGCACGAGCACGAGGCAGAGGATCGCGTTCACCGCGCAGCCGGTGGCGCTGAACCAGACCGCGAAGCCGGTGCGGCCGAGGGCGATCAGGGCGGAGAACAGGATCGTCGCCGCGATCATCGCGGCGGCCATCAGCGCGGCGATGCGCAGGACCGGCACGCTGGCGGCGTAGTCCGGCCCGAACAGCAGGCGGATCAGCGGGTCGGCGAGCACCCAGGCCGCGACCACGCCGGGACCGGCGGCGGCGAGCACGAGACGCAGCGCGAGACGGGCCTGCGCCAGCAGGGTGCCGGTGCCGACGGCGCGCCCGAACACCGGCACCAGGGGCGCGGCGAGCGTGATCGCGACGGCGACGCCGAGCTCGAAGAAGCGGTAGCCGGCGGTGAACAGCCCGACCTCGGCCGCGCCGGCGAAGGCGGCGAGCGCGAGCAGGCCGATGCGGGCATTGAGCGTGCCCAGCGCGTTGGAGATGCCGACGCCGGCGGCCTGCCGGATCGTGGCGAGGCCGATCCGCGGCGAGGCGGCCCGCAGCGGCACGAGGCGCCCGGCGAGGACGAGGCCGAGGGCGCCGTAGGCCGCCCCGGCCGCCACCGCGACGAGGGGCAGCACCGCCTCCGGCGCGTCGAGGGCGAGCGCCAGCGCGGTCCCGACGACCAGGACGGCGGCGTTGGCGAGCGAGGGATAGGCCGACCAGCCGGGCCGGCCGCAGACCTGGAACAGCGCGTCGAGGAAGCGGACGGCGACGAGCGGCATGGCGAGTGCCGCCAGCGCCAGCGCGGGCCGCGTCGGTGGCGGGAGCAGCGGCAAGGCGCCGAGCAGCGCGAGGCCCGTCCCCGCGCCGAGGATCAGGCGCGCGGAGAGCACGCCCGCGAGCGCGTCGGCCCGCGCCTCCGGCGCGCAGGCGCCGATGCGGGCGGCGAAGGTCAGCGTCGTGCCGAAATCGGCGGCGATCAGGGCGATCGCCAGGGCGGCGAGCGCGATGCCGTAATGGCCGAGCACCTCAGGCCCCGCCCCCTTCGCGACCATCACGAAGGCCGCGAAACCCGCGAGCAGGTAGATGCCGCGGCCGGCCGCCTGACCGACCAGGTTGATGCCGTAGCGCATCCCCCTCCGGTCCCGGCCCGTATCGGTTCGATTCACCACCATACGCATCTTTCGGTGATTTTCGCCGGAAAAATGCTACCTATGATTGTAGGATAGCACGACCCAGACGACGCATACCTCGAAAATCGCCTTATGGTTGCGCTTATAAGTATTATACAACCGTGAAGAGAGTGACATGCCTAAGCCAGCCGACATGCTCGCGGCCCGGGATCTCGCGGGGACCGAGACCGCCGCAGGCACAGCGATCTCCTGGGCGGAGACCCGCGCGGCGCTGCGCGCCGACCGGGCGCACTGGGCGCGCCGCATCCCCGGCCCGGTGCGCCTGCGCCGCGGCTACCAGGCGATCTGGCTCTACCGGATGTCGCGCTACGCCCACGAGAACGGCTGGCGGATGGCGGCCTGGCTGCTCTGGATCGTCAACGGCTGGCTGACGGGCTCGGACATCCCGCCCTCGACCCAGATCGCCGGCGGGATGTTCCTGCCCCATCCCTACGGCACGATCATCGCGGGCGCCGTCGGCCGCGACGCCGCCTTCGGCTTCCAGGCCTCGATCGGCGGCCTCTACAAGACCCCGGACCGCGACGTCGGCGGCGGCCCGGGGCTGCCGCGCCTCGGCGACGACGTGGTCCTCGAGCCGGCCTCGATCGTGCTGGGCGCGGTGCTGATCGGCGACCGGTCCCGGGTCGGGCCGCGCTGCCTCGTGCTCAAGGATCTCGACGCCGACACCGACCTGGCACCGACCGACTGGCGCGCGCTGCCGGGACGGAGCGCCGTGTCGTGAGCGACGACCGGACGCCCTCCGAACCGGTCCTCGACCACGCCCGCCCGGCGGTCCTGCGCAGGTTGCTCGCCGCCGACCTCGAGCGGATCGTGCGCCAGATCAGCGGCGGCAGGCCGATGTCGCGCTCCCGCGCGGCGATGATGGTGCTGCTGCCGGCGATGCAGTGCGCCGTGTTCCACCGCGTCGCCCACCTGCTGCACCGGCGCGGGTGGCGGCGGACGGCCGCCGCCGTCGCCGGGCTGTCGGTGCGCCTCACCGGCGCGTCCTTCCATCCCGGATCGCGGATCGGCCCCGGGCTGTTCGTGCCGCACCCGGCACGGATCGCCTTCTGCGGCACGGCGGGACGCGACCTTGTGATCCTGCCGGCGGTGGTGGTCGCGCCGGACCGGCCGGTGCTGGCCGCCGCGCCGTTCCCGCCGGACGCGCCGCACCTCGGCGACGGGGTCGTGGTCGGCGCGCACGCCCTGGTCATGGGCGCGGTGACGATCGGCGATGCGGCGATGGTCGGCGTCGGCGTCGCCACTCTGCGGGACATCCCGGCCGGGACCGTCTCGATGCAGCGCCTGCGCCAGACCAGCGTCTCCACGCTCGGCCGGGATCCCGGGATCGTGCAGGATTCCGCGATCGCCCAGGACAGGAGCGCCGCATGAGCCGCGCCCACGTTCGCGATCACGCGGCCCGGCACCGTCCGGCGGCGGGCCGGCGGGGCGCGTCAGCCCGCGACCTCGACGCGGGCCGCGCTCCGGCGGCGCGTGCGGGCGGCGGGGAGCTGCGCCCGCAGCACGCGCTCGTAGGCGTCGAAGATGCCGTCCCAGGCGAACGCCTCGGCGTGGCGTGCCCGCGAGCCGGACGACATCGCCGCGAGGTGCCCGGCCGGCGCGCGGGCGAGCCGCACGATGCCATGGCGCAGCTCGGTCTCGTCGCCGAAATAGGCGGCGTCGGGACCCGCCACCCACCGGTTGAAGACGTTGTCGTGAGCCAGCACCGGCGAGCCGGCGCCGAGCGCCTCGACCAGCGACGGGTTGGTGCCGCCGACCGTGTGCCCATGGATGTGGAAGCGGGCGTGCCGGCGCAGCGCCGCGACGCGGTCCGCCTCGTAGATCGCGCCGGCGAGGATCACGTCCGGCCCGGCGGCCGCGCGCACCGCGCGGTGGTAGGCGTCGGTCTCCGAGAGCTTGCCGAGCACCACCAGGGGCAGGCCTGGGCTGACCTCGCTCCAGGCGCGGACCACCTGCAGCACGAGGTTCTCGGGCACGATGCGGGCGATGGCCAGGCCGTAGCGCTGCGGCTCGATCCCGAGCGCATCGAGCGCGGCGACCGGCGCATCGGCGACCGGGTCCGCCCCGTAGGCGATGGTGGTGATGCGGCGCTTCGGGCTGACGCGGGCGAGGTGGCGGGCGATCTCGGGGTGGTCGGCGACGAGATGCGTCGAGAACAGGCTGCCGCAATGCTCGTTCAGCCAGAACCAGACCTTGGCGGGTTTCGACCAGCGGTCGCGGCGCCACTCGATCCCGTCCATGTTCATCACGCTGCGCTTCCCGGTCAGCCGGTAGAGCAGGGAGAACGCGGCGGTGTTGTAGCCGAGCACCAGGGGCAGGGCCGGACGGAACGCCGCCCGCACGGTGCATTTCCAGTCGAACAGGATCGTGGCGAGCGGGCCGTCGCCCGCGGCCTGGACCGGGATCAGGTCGATGCCGCGCCAGGTCGAGGGCGCGGTCGGCCGGTCGACCTGGCAATAGACCTCGACCCGCCAGCCGCGCGCGACCAGCTCCAGCGCGAGGCGCTCGGCCAGCGTCTCGAAGCCGCCATGCGCCGCGGGGACGCCCCGCGTGCCGAGGATCGCCACCGCCGGCCGCGCCGCGTCGGCGCGCCGGTCGCCATCGGACGCCCGCGCGCGGCGCGTCCCCACCATCCCATCGCTTGAGGAGGACGAACCATGGGCCACGACACCCTTCTGCGCCAGGACGCGATGCCCCGCCGCGAGCCGGTCACCGTCGAGGAGCGGCTGTTCCGCGAGATGGGGGCCGGGGGCTACTCCCGGCAGGACCACCGGATGGAGTACATCGTCCGCGTCAACGCGCTGCTGCGCCCCGACATGCGGGTCATGGAGTTCGGCGCCGGACGCGGCAAGTGGAGCCATGACCCGGTTCCACTGCGCCGCCAGCTCGGGGACTTCCGCGGGCGCTGCGCCCACGTCACCGCCTGCGACGTCGACGAGGCGGTTCTCGGAAACGAGACGGCGGACGCCGTCGAGCTCGTCGGCCACGACGGGCTGCTGCCCTTCCCGGATGCCAGCTTCGACCTGATCTCCGCCTTCTCGGTGCTGGAGCACATCGAGACGCCCGAGCGGACGGCGGAGGAGCTCGGCCGCATCCTCGCGCCCGGCGGCTGGCTCTGCGCCTGGACGCCCAACCGCTGGGGCTATGTCGGGATCGGCGCCCGCCTGATCCCCAAGCGCCTGCACGCCCGCGTGCTGCGCATGGTCGAGCCACGCCGCGTCGAGATCGACTCCTTCGTGCCGCTCTACACGATGAACACGGAAGCGGCGCGGAAGCGGCTTTTCCCAACTGACCGGTTCGAGCACTTCACCTACGCGTTCGATGGGCAACCGTTCTATCATGGCGAGAACATCGTCCTGGGTAAGTTCTGGGAACTGCTGTTCCGGCTCACGCCGGGTCCGCTCAAGGGCTACCACATGGTCTTCATCAGGAAGCGCTGAGCGATCAGCGCGATCTGGTCTCGACTGTATTGGCAAGGTGAGCCGCGAAACGCTTCATGTCGCGGCTCTTGCTCAGGAGGTCCGGCCGCCGCCGCAGGCGGCCGAGCAGCCCGTAGGCGGCGGCGCGCGCCGTGAACCCGAGCCAGAGCGGCACCGCGAAGAAGGCCGGCGACGACAGCCGCCGGCCGCCGTTGCGCAGGGCGTAGACGCCGGCGAGCCCGTCGAGCCAGCGGGCGGAGCGGTTGCTGCCCGAGCCGCCCTGGAGGTGGACCACGCTGCGGCCCGGCAGGTAGTCGACCCGCCATCCGGCGTCGCGCAGCCGGCAGCCCCAGTCGACGTCCTCGCCGTAGAGGAACAGCGGGCTCGACAGGCCGCCGATCGCCTCGACCGCCTCGCGTCGCAGCATCAGGAAGGCGCCGCAGAGCCAGTCGACGGAGACCGGCCCCGGCGCCCGCGCCTGACCGCCCGCGAGGTAGACCCCGCGCAGGCCGAACCGCCCCGACAGCCCGGCCGCATGCACGGCGACGGTGAGCGGCCGCGGCTCGAACCCGGCATCGCCGACCTGATGGCGTCCGTCCTCGAAGACGAGGCGCAGGCCGACGGCGCCGACCTGGCGGTGGGCGTCGAGATGCGCCAGCGCCGCCGAGACCGCGTCCGGATCGCGCAGGTACGCGTCCGGGTTGAGCAGCAGGATCGCCGCGCCCCGCGACGCCGCATAGGCCAGCGCGTTGGCGCCGGCGAAGCCGTGATTCTCGGTCTCCGCGATCACCCGGATCCCGGGCCAGTCGGCCGCGATCCGCTCGGCGGTTCCGTCGCCCGAGGCGTTGTCGACGACGATCACCTCGTAGGCGCGGTCGATCCGGCTCGCCGCCAGCAGGGCGAGGCAGGTGTCGATGTCGGCGCCCGACTTGTAGGTGACGATGAGGACGCTGAGGGCGGGGGTCATCGCAGGCTCGCGCTTCGTCGTTCGGGACGCTCGGATCGGATACCGCGCGACATCACGCGGCTCCCTCTCCCAGGGGGAGAGGGCTGGGGTGAGGGGCGTGCGTCGTCCGGAAAAGTCACGCCCCTCACCCTGTCCCTCTCCCCATGGGAGAGGGGACCCGCGCTCAGGTCGGCAGGGCGGGTGGCGCGCTGCGCCGCCGCCACCGCGGCGATCATCCCGAGCGCGGTGTAGAGCAGCTCGGCGATGCCGAGGTTGAGGCGGAAGCCCGGGTCGACGAGGCCGTGGAGGAGGTGGGCGAGCAGCCCGATCGCCGAGGCGCCGGCGATCGCGGCGAGCGGATCGCCGACCGGCGCGCGCCGGATCGCGGAAAAGCCCCGCCACAGCCCCATCCCGAAGACCAGGGCGAAGGCGGCGTACCCGACGACGCCGACCTCGGTGAGGACGAGGATGTGCAGGTTGTGGACGACGTGGTTGGAGCGGTCGAACAACCCGGCGAGCCGCGACAGGCCGGTCTGGTCGAGGGTCGCGAACATATTGCCGAAGTTGTTCAAGCCGACCCCGAGGATCGGGAACTGCGCGAACAGCGCCAGCGCCGCCGCGTTGAGCGGGCCGCGCTGCGCCGCCGAGCCGCCGTCGTCGGCAAACAGGCGCTCCCAGATCATCGGCCCGACGACGATCGCGGCGATCACGCCCACGAGGAGGAGGAGGCCGGCGACGATCAGGCTCGCCCGCGTGAGCAGCCGGTCGCGGTAGACCAGCAGCACGACGAGCGTCGCCGAGAGCGGGTAGGTCAGCCACGAGGCCCGCGACAGGGTCAGCACCACGCCGCCCAGCGCCGAGAGCGCGCCGGCCGCGCCGACGAGGCGCAGCCAGGTCGGGCCGCGGGACAGCGCCAGCGCCAGCGCGAGCGGCCAGACCACCTCGTAATAGTAGCCGAGGATGTTGGGGTGGACCTTGAAGCCGGCGGCGCGGCGCTGGGCCTGGAAGTTGATGTTCTCCTCGACGATCTGCTCCTCGCCGAGCACGCCGAGGCCGAGCTCCGAGCCGGTGACGTACTGCACCGCCGCCGCCGCCGTCTGGACCAGGCAGAGGACGCAGATCGCCAGCGCCAGGGTGCGGACGTCGCGGGGGCTCAAGTTGGCGATCGAAACCGAGACGACGAGCAGCGTGAGGAAGCGCCACTCGTCGAACCACAGGTAGGCGGGGTCGCCCGCGTTCGCGAGCGAGAGCACGCCTGCCGCCATGAAGGCGGCCTGCGTCAGCACCAGGGGCGGATCGAGCGACAGGCGCTGCGGGCGCGCCTCGCCGATGCCGACGAGCTTGAAGGCGATAAGCGTCAGCGCCACGAGGAAGGCGACGCTGACGGTGAGCCCGGCGCCGCCGCCGATGCTCGGCAGGTACTGGCCGACCGCCTCGAAGTGCTGGAACATGCTGACGTCGAGCTTGACCGTCAATCCGACCGCGAAGGCGACGAGCAGGAACGGCGTCAGCCGGACGCGCTGGCCGAGGATCAGGGCGCCGAGCGCGCCCAGCGGCGCGACGAGCCCGACGACGGCGAACTTCAGCGGCACGCTCGCCAGCGACACGGCCATCGCGGCGGCGCCGGCGCCGATCGCCAGCGGGGGGAGGGTGCGGAGCGCGGCCCTCATCCGAGCCGCCGGTAGAGCCAGTCGGGGATCGGCCGCCGGGTCCGGTTGAGGACGACGCCGAGCGCGGTCCCGCCGGCCGCGTTGAGGTCGCGCATCGCCTGTTCGGCCACGACCCGCCGGGTCCGCTCGGCCCCGACGACGACGACGAAGCCGTCGACGAGGGGGCTCAGGGCCGCGGTGTCGCCGATCTGCCCGATCGGCGCGCAATCGAGGATCGCGAGGTGGTAGCGCTGGTCGACCAGGCCGAGGAAGGCCTCGACCCGGGCGTCGTCGAGTCCGGCCTCGCGGATCGAGGCCGGGGTGCCGGCGGGGACGACGTGGAAGCCGTCGGCGACCGCGTGGACGCCGTCGAGCGGCGCGACGGCGCCGAGCACGATGTCGGCGAAGCCCGGCTTGCCCGAGAGGCCGTAGGCGGCGGCCAGCGCGGGCTTGGCCCAGTTCGCCTCGATCAGCACCACGTCGAGGTCGCGGCGGGCATAGAGCCCGGCGAGCTGGCGACTGAGCGAGGTGACGCCGTCGCCGGCCTGCACCGCGGTGACGCCGATGCGGCGGAGCGGCGGCCCCTCGCGGCGGTTGAGCTGGACCAGGGCCGGCTCCAGGTCGAGGCGGTCCGGCACGGCGGGATCGTGGAACGCGGCGGCGATCATGCGTGGGCTCCGCGGAGGCCGGGGGCACGGGTCCGCCGCGGCTCGGCGCGGCCCTCGTTCCGCAAGGGGAGGGCGGCGAGAACCGGCACCCGGAGGGAGCGCGCCACGTCCGACGCGCTGCGGTAGGTCTGGGCGAGGATCTCGGCGAGCGCGACGTAGGCGAGGGCCGCGACGAGGCCGAGGCCGGCGGCGAGCCCGAGGATCAGCAGGCGGTTCGGCCCGCTCGGCAGCCGCGGCGGCACTGCGCGGGCGACGAGCGAGGAGGAGGTGACCGACTGCGAATCGAGGCCGGTGCCGGTCTTCAGCTCGTCGATGCGGCGCTGGGTCTGGGTGATCTCGTCGGTGAGCAGGCTCTTCTGCTGGCCGAGCCGGCCGAAGGCGAGCGAGGCGTCGCTCTGGCCGATCGCCGCCTGCCGCCGCGACGCCTCGATGTTGGAGATCGCCGCGATCTTCTCGGCGAGCACCGCCAGCCGGGTGGTGTCGGCGCTGATCAGGGCCCGGTACTTCTGGCGGGCGAGCTCGGTGAGGTCGCGGTCGAGGCTCGCGAATTCCGGCGCGGCGGGGCGGAACCGCGTCGCGAGCTCCGAGCGCCGGGTGCGCAGCTCGGCGAAGCGCTGATCGAAGGCGGCGACCGTCGGGTCGGCGTCCGGCGGCGTCGGCTGCCAGCGGTCGGGCCCCGATTCCTTGGTGCGCTTCAGCCGGGTCTCGACGCCCTCGCGCTCGATCTGCGCCGCCGACTTCTGGCGGGCGAGGTCGGCGAGCGTGCCGAGGTCGTTCTGCTGCTCGATCGCGAAGCTCGCGGTGTTGGCGCCCTTGAGGTACTTGCCGAGCTGCTGGTCGATCGCGGCGAGCTCGGCGCGGGCGCGTTCCAGCTTGCCCGCGTAGAACGAGGCCGGCGTCTCGTCGGCGTAGACCTCGACGTGGCGGCGCTTGTAGGCGTCGAGCAGGCGGTTGAGGGCGGCTGCGGCGAAGTTCGGGTCGGTCCAGGTGAAGCCGGTGACGATCACGTCCGTCTCCTTGACGAACACGACCTTGAACGAGGCGAGGTAGGCCTCGTACAGCTTCTCGTCCGGGCTGAGATGGCGCAGCAGGCCGATCGCCTCGAAGGGGATCCGGGCGGTGTCGACGACCCAGGTCTTGCCCCCCTTGGCGACGCGGACGAGCTGGCGGCCCTGGTAGACGAGCCAGGCGCCCCAATCCTCGGGCGGCGGGCCGAGGTCGCCCACCGGCGTGATCGCCTTCAGCGCCTCGAACTCGCCGCGCACGATGCTCGGGTCGCGCAGGATCTCGATCTCGTTGTTCACGTTCTGCGCGCGCTCGGAGAACATGTAGTTCTGGTTGGTGCCGCCGCCGATCGGCGCGGCCGCCTTCTCGCGGCCGAGGCGGATGATGAGCTTGGCGTCGGCCGTGTACTCGGTCGGGGTCAGCAGCAGGTAGATCCCGGCGCCGACCAGCGCCGCCGCCAGGATCAGCAGCGCCGGGCGGGCATGGCGGAACAGGGCTCCGAGCCCGTCGCGCAGGTCGAAGCCGGGCCGGTCGAACCCGCGCGGCTCGAGGGCGGTCTCGGTCGCGCTCATAGGGCGGCCCTCGCCGTGGTGCTGGTGGAGGTCGTGGCGGCGGGGCCGGTGATGTAGTTCACCCCGAAGCCGGTGCCGTTGAAGAGCAGGATCTGGCGGACCACGAGGTCGACCGCGCGCGCGGTCTTGGCCAGCACCGAGGGCGGCACGTAGACCGTGGCGTTCGGCGGCACGACGATCGAGTCGGCCAGGCCCGGCACGCCGATGTCGACGACCTGCACCGCCCCTTGCGCGCCTCCTTGCGCACCACTGTCGAAGCGGATGATCCGCACCGCGTCGCCCGCGGCGGTCGGCAGGATGCCGCCGGCGGTGCCGAGCACCTGGGCCAGCGTCCGGGCGCCCGACAGCGTGACCGGGCCGGGCACCCGGACCTCGCCGAACACCATGGTGTTGGCCGGCACCAGCGACGCCAGCCGCACGCTCGGGCTGACCGAGGCGAGGTGATGCCGGTAGGCGGCGGCGAGCGCGGCCGAGACCTCGTTGACGGTGCGGCCGGCCGCCTGGACCGGCGGTACCATCGGCAGGTTGATCTTGCCGTCCGGCTCGATCGCCATCAGCTTGACGCGGCCGATGTCGGACCGCTGGGTCAGGTCGCGGAAGTCGTCGATCGGCGTGCGGAACTTGCGCAGCAGGACCGTGACGACCGGGTTGATCAGGACGTCGTCGTAGGTCTCGCGGATCAGGGTGGCGGCGCGCTCGGGCGACAGCCCGGCGACCATGATGCCGTTCTTGCCCGGAAGCGAGATCCGCCCGTCCGGCCGGACTACAACCGTACGGTTGTATTCCGGGTGGGTCCGGAAATCGACGTCGAACTCGTCGTTCGGGTTCAGCCGGTAGGTCGGCTGCACCACGCTGGAATCGATCAGCAGCGAGATCTCGAGGTTGTCGCCGACGTTGAGGCGGTAGTTCATCAGCCCGAGGCGCATGGTGCGCCCGACCTCCTCCTGCGCCGCGGCGACGACCGCCGGCGGCGCCTCCGGGATCGATCCCGTCTGGGCGACGTCACGGATCGCAGGGTGGGAGGCCTCCCGCGCCCGGGTCGCCATGCAACCCGACAGGGCGGCCGCACAGGCGAGGGCGACCGCGAGGCGGCCCGCCGTCCGGCCGCGCCGGCCAGCATCTCGATCGACAGGAGAAGCACACACCATCATAGGCCTTCAGCCGCACCATGCTCGGCCGCGCCCCGTTCGATAACAACTCCTGAACGTATCGCGGCACTCGGTACAATCTGAGAACCTGGTTAACGAACTTTGAAACCCCTGGGTCCGATCCGACCGTAAGTTGCATTCATTCGCGGGCGTGGCAGAGTGCGCAGACGCCCCGGGCCCCGGGTCCCGGTGGGTTCCGAACCCGGAAGCCCGGCCCACGAGATCCTGCCAGGGGAGCTGCTGTGAGGGGACTCGGTGCCGGGGGACACGGTGCCAGGGGACTTGGTGCCGGGGGACCCGGTCAGAGCACCGGCACGCCGCGGAACTTCGCGTGCTCGGACGGCTCCACGTGGATCACCACCACGGCGCCGGGGATCGTGGTCTCGAGCGCGTCCTCGAGCCGGTCGCAGATCTCGTGCGCCTCGCGCACGCTCATCTCGCCGGGCACCACGAGGTGGAAGTCGATGAAGGTCGCTTGGCCCGCGTAGCGCGTCCGCACGTCGTGCGCCTCCAGCGCGCCCTCGCCGTGCAGCGAGATCAGCGCGCGGATCTGCCCGACCATCTCGCCCGGCGCCGCCCGGTCCATCAGCCCGTCGACGGATTCGCGGACCATCTTCCAGCCGGACCACAGGATGTTCAGGGCCACCAGGCCGGCGACGACCGGATCGAGCACGGGGATGCCGGTCGCCAGAACCAGGCCGACGCCGACGAGCACGCCGCCCGAGGTGAACACGTCGGCGAGCACGTGGCGGCCGTCGGCGACCAGCGCCGGCGAGCGCCAGGCCTTGCCCCAGCGCAGCAGCGCCCACGCCCACACCGCGTTGATCACCGTGGCGCCGGCGTTGATGGCCAGCCCCAGGGCGGGGGCGTCGACGGGCTTCGGGGCCAGGATGCCGTAATACGCCTCGCGCAGGATCAGCAGCGACGCGACGATGATCAGCGCCCCCTCGATCACCGCCGAGAAGAACTCCGCCTTGTGGTGGCCGTAGGGGTGGTCGTCGTCGGCCGGCAGGCCGGCGACGCGCAGGGCCACGAACGCGCTGAGCGCCGCGACCACGTTGATGATGCTCTCGAGCGCATCCGAGTACAGCGCGAGGCTGCCGGTGAGCCAGTAGGCGAGGAACTTCAGCCCCGTGACCACCAGGCCGACGACGGCACTGGCGAGGGCGGCTTTCTGGGTGCGGCTCATGACGGGTCCGGGCGATCGACCCGGCGGCCTTAATCGACCGCGCCGGCACAAGGCCACGGCACAGGTTCAAGGCCACGGAACAGGTTCAAGGCGGCAGCACACCTTGCACCGCGGGGAATGGAACTTAGCCGCGGCTATCGCGGATCACGCGGCCGGAGCGGTCCCGTCGGCGCGTGCGGCTTCGCGCGCCTCGCTGCGCGCCCCCTGGGCCCGCGCGGCGGCGGCCTTGCGCAGGAGGCGGCGCCTCTGCCAGCCGAAGCGGGCCGCGGCGGCGAGCGCCTCGAGGCGGCCGGCCTCGCGCGCCCAGTAGCCGACGAGCTGCCCGTCGAGAGTGATCCGCTCCGCCTGCGCCGCCATGCATCCCTCCCCGCAGGCGATGGTGCTCGCCATCAAACGTCCTCAGCAAAACGCCTAATGCGGCGCGGCGGGTTCCGTCGTCTCCTCGACGATCAGCGCCTCCGCCTCACCCTCGAACCCGCCCGCGCCATCGGGGACCGGGGTGGCGGGCGTGCCGAACGGCGTGCTCGGATAGGCCTGCTCGAACTTTGCGCGCGCGTCGGCGGGGTCCTCGCCCTTGAGCACGATCTGCGGCTTGCCCGGCAGCGGCCAGCGCGGGTCGGCGGGATCGCGGGGACGCACGGCGTACCAGGGCATGGAGGCTCCAAGTCGAGACGGGAGGATCGCGCCTGCCGTGAACGGAAGCCGGTCCGGCGCGGTTCCACGCACGCCGCGCCGCATTGATTCCCGGCGCGCGCCGGTGCAGGTGCGGGCACCATGCGCGTGGACCTGTTCGATTTCGACCTGCCCGAGGCCAGCATCGCGCTGCGCCCGGCCGAACCGCGCGGCGCCGGGCGCCTGCTCGTCGTGCGCCCCGGCGACGGCCTGACCGATGCCCGCGTCGCCGACCTTCCCGGCCTGCTGCGCCGGGGCGACGCCCTGGTCTTCAACGACACCCGGGTGATCCCGGCGCGCCTTCGCGGCATCCGCACCCGGCCCGGCGCGCCCGGCCAGCGCACGGAGGTGATGCTGCATCTGCGCGAGGCGCCGGACCGCTGGCGCGCCTTCGCCCGGCCGGCCAAGCGCCTGGCGCCGGGCGACCGCGTCGTCTTCGGCCGGCACGGGGCCGGCGAGCCCTGCGAGCTCGGCGGCCTCGACGCCACCGTCGCGGCCAAGGGCGAGGGCGGCGAGATCACCTTGCGCTTCGACCTCGCCGGGCCGGCCCTCGACGAGGCCGTCGCCGCCATCGGCGAGCTGCCGCTGCCGCCCTACATCGCGGGCAAGCGCCCCACCGACGCGCGGGACGCCACCGACTACCAGACGGTCTACGCCCGCAACCCCGGCGCCGTCGCCGCTCCCACCGCCGGGCTGCACGTCTCCGACGGCCTTCTGGCGCGGCTGGACGCCGCCGGGATCGGCCGCCACACGGTCACCCTGCATGTCGGCGCCGGCACGTTCCTGCCGGTCAAGGCCGAGGACACCGCCGACCACCGCATGCACGCCGAGATCGGCTTCCTGGCGGCCGAGACCGCCGAGCGCCTGAACGCGGTGCGGGCGGCGGGCGGGCGGATCGTGGCGGTGGGCACCACCGCGCTGCGCCTGCTGGAGAGCGCGGCCGACGCGGACGGGCGCCTCCACCCCTTCGCCGGCCCGTCCGAGATCTTCATCACCCCCGGCACGCGCATCCGCGCGGTCGACGCGCTGATGACCAACTTCCACCTGCCGCGCTCGACCCTGTTCATGCTGGTCTCGGCCTTCTCCGGCCTCGACACCATGCGCGCCGCCTACGCGCACGCGATCGCGGAAGGCTACCGGTTCTACTCCTACGGCGATTCGAGCCTGCTGTTTCCGGCCCAGGTCTGATAGGGCTGACCGACACCGCGCATCTCCCTCCCCCCGTCGCGGGGGAGGGTGGCCCCTGCGTGAACAGGGGTCTGGAGAGGGGAGCGCCGTATCCGGAAGCGTCGCTCCCCTCTCCCGACCCGCTTCGCGGGCCACCCTCTCCCGCACCCAAATCGGGCTTGCCCGATTTGGGCACCGGGTACACAGATCTCGGGCAAGCCCGAGATCTGGGGGGCGAGGGGGCGCTGCCCGAGGCAACCTGGAAGCCGTCTCACCTCAGCATGTCCGACACAAACTTCACCTTCGCCGTCCACGCCACCGACGGGCAAGCCCGCACCGGGGCGATCACCATGCCGCGGGGAACGATCCGCACGCCGGCCTTCATGCCGGTCGGCACCGCCGGCACGGTCAAGGCCATGTATGCGAGCCAGGTGCGCGCGCTCGGCGCCGACGTGGTGCTCGGCAACACCTATCACCTGATGCTGCGCCCGGGCGCCGAGCGGATGGCGCGGCTCGGCGGCCTGCACCGCTTCATGCGCTGGGACGGGCCGATCCTCACCGATTCCGGCGGCTTCCAGGTGATGTCGCTGTCGGCGCTCCGGAAGCTCGACGAGCAGGGAGTGACCTTTCGCTCGCATGTCGACGGCACCGCCCACCACATGTCGCCGGAGCGCTCGATCGAGATCCAGGGCCTGCTCGGCTCCGACATCCAGATGCAGCTCGACGAGTGCGTGCGCCTGCCGGCCGAGCGCGAGGCGATCGAGAAGGCGATGCGCCTCTCCCTGCGCTGGGCCGAGCGCTGCCGCACCACCTTCGGCGAGCAGCCGGGCAAGGCTCTGTTCGGGATCGTGCAGGGCGGCGACGTGCCGGAACTCCGGGTCGAGAGCGCCCGCGCGCTCGCCGGCCTCGACCTCAAGGGCTACGCCATCGGCGGCCTCGCGGTCGGCGAGCCGCAGGCGGTGATGCTCGCCATGATCGAGACGGTGGAGCCGCACCTGCCGCGGGCCAAGCCGCGCTACCTGATGGGCGTCGGCACCCCGGACGACCTGATGCGCTCGGTCTCGCGCGGCATCGACATGTTCGATTGCGTGATGCCGACGCGGGCCGGCCGCCACGGCCTCGCCTACACCCGCCACGGCCGGATCAACCTGCGCAACGCCCGCCACGCCGAGGACACGCGGCCGCTGGACGAGACCTCCTCCTGCGAGGCGGCGAGCGCGTATTCCCGCGCCTACCTCCACCACCTCGTCCGCTCGGACGAGATCCTGGGGATGATGCTGCTGACCTGGAACAACCTGTCCTACTACCAGGACCTCATGGCCGGGATGCGGGCGGCCATCGCCGAGGGCCGCCTCGCCGCGTTCTGCGACGCAACCCGCGAGGGCTGGGCCCGGGCCGAGCGCGACGCCGCCGCGGGCTGAGGCCGGGCGATGCCGGGCCGCGATGAGCCCGCCCCATCGAGGCGCGCCTCCGCGCGACGGCCGGGCGCCGGCTCTCCGCCGGACCTCATGGGTCGTTTGCTCATGGGGCCCTGCCCAAGCGGTCCTCGCCCATCAGACGCGGCATGGGCGCATCACGGATGCGCTAGCACCCGGTAGCTGCCGTCGGCCGCGTCCGCCCCCGTCTCCGCGGCGGCCCGCAGGCCCTCGACGATGCGGGCCGCCACCGGCAGGCGGTAGTGCAGGGCATCCCAGTAGTTCTCGTCGCGCGTCGTGATCGGCGAGGGCAGCCGGAAATCCACCACCAGCGCCCCCCGCGCCCGGCCGATCGCGGCGACCCGCGCCTTGCAGGCGGCCTCGCGCGCGCCCGCCGGCGTGCCGGCCGCCCCCTGCGCCGCCACGTGGACCGGCATGAAGGCGACGAGCTTGCGCGCCGCGCCCGGCACGGAGGCCAGCAGCGCATCGAACGCATCGAGCATGGGCATGGCGTCGCCGGCCTGGGCCGGGGGAGGCGTGCCCGGGCCGGCCGTCTCCGGATCGAGCGGGCTGCCGCCGCCGTGGATGTGGCGCGCGGCGCGGACCGGGTCGTAGCTGGCCTCCGGCGGCGTGAACACGGAAAACCCGTCGCCGCGGATGCGGGCCGGGGCGAGGCCGAGGCGGTTGAGCGCGACCTGGGCCGCGATCCCGAGGCTCTGCCCGTTCACCTGCCGCAGCCAGCCCCAGGGCGCGCCCTCCGCATAGAGCCAGTCCGGGAACGGATGTGCGGTGCGGCGGGGCGCGTCGGCGGCGCACCACGTCGAATCGAGCGCGAACAGCACCGCGTGCACGGTGTTCCGGCGCAGGAACAGCCGCGCCAGGGTGCGCTGCTCGTCCGGCGTCGCGGCATTGACGGCCAGGTTGGCGAAGCGCGCCCCGAACGCCCGGTCGAGGGCGTTCGGATCGATGAGGCGCGCCGTCGAGGTGCCGAACACCGCCGCATCGTACCCGCCCGCGCGGGCGATCCGCGGATACATGAAGCGCTGGTTGCGATCCATGATCGCCCCCGGCCGGCCCGGGCGCGCGCGAAGGCCGTAGGGGTCCATCGCGGCGACGAAACCGATCGCGGCGAGGCCGGCCCCGAGGCCGGCGAGGGCGAAGGTCCCGGCGAAGCGCCGCCAGCGGCGGGAGGACGACGCCGGGGAGGAGAGGGGAGGGATCACGGCTGGCCTTCCGGCCCAAGGAGGGGGCGTTCGACCGCCGATGCCAGTAGACCATGGCGCCCGCGCGGCACGACGGCGCCCGCGCGCCTCGGATGCGACGCCGCACGGGCCACGCCCATGTTGACCCGTCCGGCGGCCTCCCCTATTCCACCCACGCCTCCCCGGGCCCGGCCCGCGCGGCCGACCGCACGGCGGACGCGAGCGCGTAGCTCAGCTGGTAGAGCAACGGACTTTTAATCTGTAGGTCTTGGGTTCGAACCCCAACGCGCTCACCAATTTTCTATATTTGCCAGCGCTTTAGTGCCGCTTGCAAATTTGGTGCTTCCCCGCTTTGCGGCGGGGTTGCACTGGGGAAGCACGGGGCAAACCCGTTGCGGTCTGGCCGTACGCGCCGTTTTTCTAAGCGACCGGTCGGTGGATCGTCCATGACACGTGCGGTCGTGGCGACACCTCGCCGTGGCCGGGGCAGGCGGATGGCAAAAGGGCACCATGCGCCGAATCGTGCCGCTCCTGATCCTCCTGGCCTCCCTTCCAGAGCCTGCCCGATCCGCCGGAGATCCGTGCCGCGACGTGCTCTGGGCGGCGCCGGAGACGTGCTTCCCCGCCCAGAAGCTAGACAATTGGACCTTTTGCCTCGACGTAGACCGCAGCGGCAGAAATAGTTCGGGCACCTGACCAGGCGTGGCACTCGAAGATGTTCATCGTCAACTTGATGTGCTCAACACAGGCGCGCCGGCGAGCGGGGCTCGAGACGCCTGCCCGGGGACGCTTCCCGCAGGATTAGCTTATCCAGAGTGAGATCGACGTTCGCCTTTCGAAGCCGAACATTCGAGGTCTTCAGTTCCTTGATCAGCCGGACCTGATCCCTCTTCAGGCCACCAAGGTTACGTCGCCACCGGTCGCACAACACCCAATTCGAACTGAGTGCGCGAGATGCATTGGCGAAGCACTAGCGCTCCGAGTTCAGCACACCCGCCTGTCGCGGCTTAGCAACAATCTCTGAAATTCCGGTGTCTTGCCATCTTGTCCGTCCCCCGGGTCCAAAAGCCGCTCAACAGACGGATCACCGCAATAGGTGACGGATCAATAAATGAAAAAATCAATCGGCTCCGAATTGACCACTGCAAATAATCCCAGAGCCATACAACTAAGCCTCTGAAGTGTCATCTTGGTCGCCTTGAAGGCCAGCTCGGTGCGGTTGCGAGCCTTGAGTTTCTTCATCACGTTGCGGACATGCACCTTCACGGTACTCTCACACATGTTCAGTTCGTAGGCGATGACCTTGTTGGGCTTGCCCCGTCATATGCCCTCGATGACCGCCACCTGCTTGGCGGTGAAGTTGTCGTGCCACGAGGGGTCAATGGCGAGTTCGGCCTCGGCCCTGCGAGTCGCCAGCACACTGCTGGCGGGAACGAAGACGCCGCCGGCTAGGACGAAGCGGATAGCCGCGATGACGTGCTCCACGTTGGTCCGGGTGGAGATGTAGCCGCGCGCCCCGCCCTCGATCGCCTCGATCACGTCGGCCACGTCGTCGGATTGGGACAGGACCACAACTGGATGCCCGTGGGGGGCCTGCAGGAGGCCGGCCACGCTGCGTCGTCGCTTCTCGGCTAGGCCATCGCAGACATAGAGGATTAGCGAGAGGCGCCCGGCTTCCGCTGAATCGAACCAGCCCTCCGGGCTTGCGGCCGCGACCACGCGAAACCCCGCCACGTTGAGGCGAAAGATTAGGCACTCCCGTTCGAGGATCCGGTCGTCGATGAGCAGCATCGTCGGGGCTTCACTGGAATCGCCGCCGAGATTAGATTCTCCCAACACGGCTTGAGGAAGATTCACACCCGCAATGATGTCCATGGCGCACCTCGCATCTTCATCAAGCGGGAGCATTGCAAAACCCGGACCAATTATAAAGGCCGATTCGCGAATCCCGATCTAAAATTACAGTATCCGCCCCAGTTTTCCGATCGCCAGCTCAATGACGCTCGTGCAGGCACTGATTTTCGCGCGGCGGTCGCGGCGCCCCATCTCATTTGATGATTCTCGTCCGCGAGGCGGCGATAAAAAAGCAACACCAATACACTTATCCTGCGTTAGTTTCGGCAGTGCAGCGAAGGTGAGCCAGAGTCGAGAACGAAGGCCGGCCGCTTCGATCGCCGAAGCCGCCCTTACACGCGGCTCAGCTGAGGAGCCGCTGTTTCGCGTCGGCCGGGGTGCGGCGCAGATTAGGCCGCGTTCGGACCGGCCGTCGCCCGGTCACACGATCAGGATGTCACCCGCGTGCAGGATGAGCGCCTTGGCGAATTCGGCGAGTTCCACCACGGGTGCTGCGTTCCCCGTACCGTCGGCGTCCCAAGAGAAGGTCAGCGCCTTGGCATCGAACAGGAATTGCCCGTGATCCGCGCTAGGGCGTGTCATCGCTTGAGCCAGTCGAGGGCGGCCGCGAGGCAGAGGACGCCCATGAAGCTGGCGGCGGTTTTCTCGTATCGGGTGGCGATGGCGCGCCATTCCTTGAGCCTGGCCCAGAGGCGCTCGACCTGATTG
>NZ_JAKSYA010000181.1:0-29885 GCF_022829485.1 Methylobacterium sp. J-059 | reverse complement strand
GTAAGCGCTCGGTGGAGGCTCGGCGTTGTATTTCGGTCGCGTTGTCTTCCTGAAGGCCGGCTGACCGAGGGGATGACCGTGCGCCGATCTGGATGTTTTGCGGTGACGGGATGCTTTTCTAGCCCGATGTCGTGCTGCGGCGGCACGACGTCGTGCTGCGGCGGCCCGACGTCGTGCTGCGGCGTGCTGACAGGGAAAGGATCAATCCCAAATCGGCCTGTGCTGTCGACAAAGCGCCCTGCGTCCACACCAGAATGATCATCGTGCGGGCTTCTAACTTTCTAGCTCACCGGCGACCCTGATGGCTCCTCTCACCGGAGCCCAACCCATGGCCGACGCGACCGACGACGACCTCCCCGAGATCCTGATCCGCCGGAAGCGCAAGCACGCAAGAGCCCAGGCGAGCAGCACCGCCCGGCGCAAGGCCAGGAACGCACCCCGCCGGGACGACCTGGCGCGTGCCGCCTACTACGTTCTCCTCCTGACCATGTATGAGGCCGAGAAGCAGGGCGAGATCGAGCGCGCCAATCGTATGCGCCGCCGCATGCTCCTCATGATGGAGGATGCCCTGTTCGACCGGGCAGCCTCCGCCATGGCCTTTGATGGCCATGGCGACACCGTGATCCAGGACGTCAAAGCTTGGGTCGGCGCGCGCAGGTTCGCAAAGCGCAAAGAGGCTGAGGCTGCTCGGTCAGCCGCTGATACGAAGTAACGGGGGAGTACGCGGGGTGGATCTCAGCCGCTGACGAAGGCGGCTCAGGTCGGCGGTTCGCGGTCAGGCGGCCTGAGCGAGCCCCGTAAGCGGGGTCCCATTCCACGGCAGCAGGTCGCGGAGGCGTCGAGCCGGATGCTCGGCGATGCGGGTGAGGACATCCCGCAGGTAGGCCTCGGTATCGAGGCGGTTCAGCTTGGCCGTCTCGATCAGGGTGTAGAAGGCGGCCGCCCGCTCGGCGCCCCGATCCGAGGCAGCGAACAGATCGTTCTTGCGCCCGACGGCGACGCCGCGAAGCGCCCGCTCGGCCGGGTTGTTGTCGAGCCCGATCCGGCCGTCGTCGAACACCCGGGTCAGCGCGCGCCAGCGGGTCAGCATGTAGCGGAACGCCTTGGCCAGATCCGAGGGGCCGGAGAGCTGCGGCAGGATCGTCTCGGCCCAGGTTCTCAAGGCATCGGCCAGCGGGCGGGATCGATCCCGTCGCCGCCGCCGTCGCTCATCGGGCGGCTGGCCGGCAATCTCGCGTTCGACCGCGTAGAGGGCGCCGATGCGCTCCAGCGCCTCCCCGGCGATGGCCGAGCCGGTCTTGGCGTGCACGTCGATGAACTTGCGCCGGGTGTGGGCCCAGCACGCCGCCTCGATCAGGGCACCGCCGGTGCGCCCGCCCTCGTAGAGGCGATTGAAGCCGGCATAGCCGTCGGCGTGCAGCACGCCCTGGAACGCGGCCAGATGCGCCAGCGGCCGCTCGCCCCTGCGGTCGGGTGAGGCCAGGAACACGGCGGCCGGCGGACGCGCGCCGCCGTGGGGGCGCTCGTCGCGCACATAGACCCAGAGCCGCCCGGTCTTCGTCCGGCCCAGGCCCGGCGCCAGCACCGGGACAGGGGTGTCGTCACTGTCGAGGACCTCCGAGCCCGCCAGGACGTCCTGGCGGAGCAGATCGACCAGCGGCGAGAGGGCGGCGGCCGTCGCGCCCACCCAGCCCAACAGGGTCGAGGTGGCCAGGTCCACGCCGTCCCGGGCATAGATCTCGGCCTGGCGGTAGAGCGGCAGGTGATCGTCGAACTTGGCCACCGCGATATGGGCCAGCAGCCCGGCTCCGGCGCGCCCACGGGCAATGGCGTGATGCGGGGCGGGCGCCTGCACCATGCCCTCGCAGGATCGGCATGCGAACGCCTCGCGCACGTGCCGGACCACCTTGAAGCGGCCGGGCACGTAATCGAGGGTCTCCGTCACGTCCTCGCCGATCCGACGCAGGCCCCCACCGCAGGACGGGCAGGCGCAGGGGCCTGGATGGATCACGCTCTCGCGCGGCAGGTGATCGGGCAAGGGACGCCGAGCCGGTCTTACGCGGGAGGCTTCGACGGCGTCGGCAACGACCGGGGCGGCAGCCAGACGCTCGGCCTCGTCGACCTCCAGCGCCTCGATGGCGAGTTCGAGTTGCTCGACGCGGGCCTTCAGCTTCTCGGACGAGACGCCGAACTGCGCCCGCTTGAGACGAGCGAGTTCGCTGCGCAGCTTCTCGATGAGTGTGTTGGCGTGGACGGCTTCCCGCGCCATGCCGACGATCATGCGCTTGAGCGCATCGACGTCGTCGGGGAGTGATCCAGGATCGAGAGCCACATCAACAGCTTACGCCGTCTGGCAGGGCACGCAAGCCCGTTGCCGGCACCCGCGCGTCAGCCCGCGATGCGAGGCCGGTCCGTACGCACCGGGGTACGCCAGTCGATGCCCTCCAGCAGCATGGCGAGCTGCGCCGGCGTCAGCGCGGCAGCCGCGCCCGCCGTCGCCGGCCAGACGAAGCGACCCCTCTCCAGGCGCTTGGCGAACAGGCACAGGCCCTGGCCGTCCCACCACAGCACCTTGATCAGGTGCCCCTGCCGACCGCGGAAGACGAAGGCCTGTCCCGAGAACGGATCACGCGCCAGGTGATCCTGCACGAGACTGGCCAACCCGTCGAAGCCCTTGCGCATGTCGGTGTGGCCGGTCGCCAGCCAGACCCGCGAGCCGGGGGGAACCGGGATCATCGTCCCAACAACGCCGCGATCACACCCTGCAGGAGCACCACGTCCGCGCCCGCCTCGGCCCGCAGCCGATGACCGCCGGCCAGCTCGATCTCGATGGCGCTGGGGCGGGGCGGCTCGTCCCGGACGGGAGGTTGCGGAGCCGGCAGCGCGAGCGGAACGAAGCTCGGGCGGGACGCCACCGGTGGCGGCGATGCTTCTGTCCGGAGAGCGCGGCGCCAGCGGAACAGCAGACCCGAATGAAGCCCGTGCCGGCGCGCCACTGCGGAGGCCGTCGTCGCCGGATCCTCCGCCTCGGCAAGGATCGCGCGCTTGTGCTCGGGCGACTAGGTCCGTCGCGTTCCCGCAACGACGATGTGAGGAGCGTTCGTCATAGGTCCAGACACAGGGCCGATACAGCGCCATCCCGCGCCATCCCCTGTATCCAGACCCAGACCCTATCCGCACAAGGCAGCCGTCACCGAGCGCTTACACTTCACCTATGTCGCGACCTAGAGCAGCTTCGTTTAAGCGGCCTTCGTCGTCGACGTTTTTGCCCAACGGATCGTCGGCTGGCGCGTATCGCGCTCGGCCCGAGCGGACTTCGTGCTCGATGCCCTGAAGCAGGCCCTGCACGAGCGCCACCCCTTCGCCGGCGGCGGTCTCGTCTGCCATTCTGACCGCGGGTCGCAGTACGAAAGCGTCCGCTACACCGAGCGTCTCGCCGAGGCAGCTTTCGAACCCTCCGTCGGCAGCGTCGGCGACTCGTACGATAATGCTCTCGCCGAGACGATCATCGGCCTGTTCAAGACCGGAGTGATCCACTGGCGCAGCCCGTGGCGCTCATTAGAGGCCCTCGAGTTCGCCACTCTCGAATGGGTCGACTGGTTCAACACCCGCCGCCACCTCGGAGGCTGTCTCGGCATCCCGGACAGTGCAACCGTCCCGCCCCGTCCGGACTTCGTCAGACACGCCACAACAGCCTGACCGCCCGGTGATCTGGCCCAGATACGCGGGTAGTTACTAGAGTCCTTTGCCGTACGCGTTTTTCCAGGGCAGGAGCTGCCGGGAGGTCTCGGTTTGCTCGAACCGCGGATTTTGGCGCGAGAAACGCGGGTTGTAGAACGGATCGTCGAGAGCCGTCCCTTCCCAGCGCTCGCGGACAATGGCGGCTTCGACGTCGAGGCGGGCCCGCTTGGGCGGCGTTTTGTCCTGCCCGCGCGATTTAGATTCTTTGTGGATCAACTTGATGTCGGGATCACAGATGATCTTGAGACCCGAGAGTCGCACTTTCAAGCAAAAATCAACATCGTTGAACGCGACGGCAAGCTCCTCGTCGAAACCACCAACTGCGAGGTAGTCGTCTCTGCGCACGAACAGGCAGGCCGCGGTGACGGCCGAGAACTGCTGGAGCAGACGGCTTTTGCTGAAGTAGGCGTGCAGGTGGTCCGGTGAGCCGAGGTAGGCGTGGTCCGCAACCCTGTGCTCGCCGATACCGACGTAGACCCCAAAATGCTGGAGCGTCCGGTCGGGATAGAGCAACCTAGCACCGACGATGCCGACGTCCGGCATCGAGAGCCAGGCCCGCGCACGCTCGTAGAGATTGGCGGAGAGGAGTTCAGTGTCGTTGTTGAGGAGACAGACGATCTCGCCTCGCGCCTTGGAGACGCCGATGTTTACGAGCCTGGAGAAGTTGAAGTCCCCTTCGTCGCGCACGACAGTGAAGCGGTTGGCGTCCTGTGATAGGCCGTCCAGGAACGTGAGCGTCTCTTGGCGCTTCGAACCGTTGTCGACGATCACGATGTCGGTGAGCGGGTCCGGGTGCGTCAGCAGCGAGGCGATGCAGGGCTTCAGGAGGTCGAGGCCGTCCCGGGTTGGGATGACGATGCTGATGGTGGCCGCCCGCGGCTGGGAGAGGGTGCGGACGGCGGCGACGCCTGGGACGTCGGCGTTAATCGAGCGCAGCGGGTAGCCCATGCGGACGAAGTGGTCGTCGATGGCTCTCTTGGCAGCCTCGAAGGCGTAGCTTTTCTCCCCAGCGCCCATCGATGTCGAGCCAGGGATCTGGCGCCAGTGGTATAGGACGTGCGGGATGTGGACGATCTCTGCCTCAGTGCAGCGCTCCATGCACCGGAGGGTGAGATCATAATCCTGGCTGCCCTCGTAACCCGGTCTGAAGCCGCCGACCTCGTCGAATAGCTTGCGCTGGTAGATGCCGAGATGGCTGAACATGTTGTGGCCGTAAAGCAGGAAGCGGTCGAACGCCCCCTTCAGGTAGGGTTCGCACCGGAAGCCGTTGATGCTGATTTTATCCTCATCGGAGAAAAGCATGCGGACGCCGGGATGGGCATCGATGGCGTGCGCGACGGTGAAAAGCGCGTGATCGGGGATCACGTCGTCATTGTCCATCAGAATTAGGAACGCCCCGGTGGCCAGCGCCGCTGCGGAGTTTGTGGTTCGGGATATGTGGCCGTTCTCGGCGCGGAACACGGGCTTGATGCGGGGATCCTCGGCCGCGCGGCGACGGATCAGGTCGCGAACCGCCTCGCTGGGCGAGGCGTCGTCGGCGATGCAGAGCTCCCAATACGGGTAAGTTTGACGCTGTAATGAGGCGATCGCCTCGTCCAGGAGGTCGAGCGGCGGCTCGTAAACCGGCATCAGGACGGACAAGACCGGCCGGAACAGGAACGCGGCCGTCCTTGCCTCCATCCAGGTCCGGTCGTCCGGGGTTAGGGTCTCGTGGCGGGCGATCCAGGCGAGGTAGGCGTTGTCCTGCAGCGGGCTTTCCGTCGAAACGTGGTTAAAGCCGGCGGCGATTGCCTCCGCCAGCAGGGTGTGGTTGAGGCCTTCGTCGCCCTGTGCAATCCGCGGCAGGGCGTGGGCGAGGTGGGCGAGGCCATGCTCGACTTTGCTGCGGGCGGCAGTGTTCCAGTAGTTGGCCTTCCCCGTCAACAGCCGCCCCACCGCCTGGGTCAGGGCAGCCCGCTGTACCACGATCGCGTGCAGGACCACGTTAGCGGAAATCTCGATCAGGTCGAGGCGGGCCCGTCGCAGGATCTGTGGCGTGGGAATGTAGGCTACCCAGGTCTTGGGACCGTTGGGCACCATCTTGACCGCGACGGCCTCATCGAAGCCCGCCCCGTAGTCGAGGTGGAGCTTCGGCGCCAGCGTCTCGTCACGGCACTCCGCTTCGACACGCAGTTCCGCGAGTACCGACGTCGCACCGATGAAGGGTTTGATTGAGAACTCGATCTGTGAATCTATGCCGAGCTGCAAGTGGCTGCGTTGCACCTCAGTGTTCCTGAGCTTGATGTCGCGGATACCCGCAACGCGTGATGCAGGACCAAAAACAGTCTGGTTGCTAAAAAATCGCATCAGTAATTTACTTTCTATCATTTTTTAGTATCGCTGAAAACTCAAAGTTGTTATGTATCGTGTCGTAAACCCGCTCCGGAACTAAAGACGTGAGGCCGTTGGCAGCCAGGCCCTGTAGAATGCTCCGAAAGCTAGCCGGCGTGAATTTCCAAGCGTGGACGTCGAGGTATCCACCTTCGGCCGCTCTGAAATCAGCTTGTGCTTTTACCGCACGCTCCTCGACGAGGTGGGCACGGGGGTCTGTGTGATCGCCGGCCCAGTGGCGGGGAGCTTCGTTATGCGTGGTTAGCGCCGCATGCTCATGAACATTCTGGTACGTATGGACGCGTCTGCGCTCGGAGTGCGCCAGCATCACGTCAGCCAACGTGCTCTCGGGCAAGAAGTGATCGAAGCAGTAACGCTTGTCGGGGATCATCATGAAGTAGCGCCCCCCGGCATTGAGGATCTGCTCGACCGCTTGCAGGTGCGCCACTAGGTCGGGTTGATGTTCGATGCAGTGACTGCTGAAGACGCTCGCAAACTGCCTGTCTACGACAGAAAGATCGCCCGTAGGCGAAACGTAATCGATTTCGGGGCATCCCTCGGTCGGCTGTCCGTGGGCGCGCGCCCTCTCTACCAGAGCATCCCGTTCGAGGACATCGAAGTAGAAGGCCCCTTCTCCGCGGAAAACCGGTTTGGTGAAGGGACCAATCTCCAGCAAGGCACTGTCTCTGGGGACGAGGGCCACGAGCCCATCGCGATGAGCCGCGGGGCTGGCAATGCGGCCCTCGTTGCGTCCGTAGGCCTTAAAGTGCTTCGTTAAGGTAGTATCATCCATCGACGCGAGGTCATCGTGCACGAGCCTGTAGAACGCATGGTCGAGTTCAGGCGGAGGAACTCCTCGTTCGACGATACGTCCGAGAAGCCGGTAAAGATTCGCCATCTGTAGCTCCAGGCTGAGCGGGCGTCTAAGGGCGCAGCATCTAGGATCGAACCACGCGCGGTTGCAACCGGTTGCCATCTTCTAAGGACGTATGTATCCGGGCGTCATTTTTGAGTCAGGGTGATTTTTCACCGCCTTACCTAGAGTGTGGTGAGGATATAACGTTTGGGGGTTTCCGGTGGTGTGCCGGAAGTGATTCAAGGCTGTTTTTGGAGGGCGGCCTTGAGCGCGACGCCCGCCCCGGATGCCCTAACGGACGCGCAATGGGCGCGTCTGGCGCCGCTGATGCCGAGCGTCTGCAAGGGCAAGCGTGGCCCTCGCACCGACAACCGTCTGTTCCTGGATGCGGTGGTGTGGATGACCCGGGCCGGTGGGCGCTGGAAGAACCTGCCCGAGCGCTTCGGCAAGGTCGAGACGGTCAAGCGCCGCTATTACGACTGGATGGCCCGCGGTGTGCTGTCCGATATCCTCGCGGTGCTGGCCGCGGAGGCCGACCTCGAATGGGTCTGCGTGGACGCCACCGTCGTGCGCGCCCACCAGCAGGCTGCCGGCGCCCGCTGGGAAAAAGGGGCGCTGATGCCCAGGGTCTGGGCCGCTCCCGCGGCGGCCTGAGCACCAAGATCCAGCTCGCCTGCGACGCTCTGGGCAACCCCGTGCGGGTTCTGGCTGGCCCGGGTCAGCAAGGCGAGGTGCTGCGGGCCGCCGAGCTGATCGAAGGGCTCGCCTGCAGTCACGTCATCGCCGACCGCGCCTACGATGCCGAACAGTTCCACGACACGGTGCTCGATGCCGGCGCCCAGCCCGTCATCCCATCTCGGCCCAAGCGGCGCCGGCCGCACACTTATGACCGGCATCTCTACAAGAAGCGCAACCTGATCGAGCGCTGCTTTGCCAAGCTCAAGCAGTTCCGACGCTTGGCGACCCGCTACGACAAACTCCTCGTCAACTTCGTGGGCTTCCTCACCCTCGCCGCCACCCTCATCTAGGTCAAATAGTTGAGCCCTCATCACACCCTAGGAGCCCGTCCGAGTAAACCTCTCGACGGCGGGGCCTGGGGGTGATTCACTCGGCTCATGGCCAAGGTGTTTCGCTCCTGGGATGTGGATCAGGGCTGGCTGCTGCCGCCCTCGCTGCATGAGTTCGTGCCGCCCGGGCACATGGCGCACTTCGTCCGCGACACGGTGCGGGAAGCGCTCGATCTTTCGGCCATCCTCGACACCTACAGCGAAGAGCGCGGCTACCCGCCCTACCATCCGGGCATGATGGTAGCGCTCCTGCTCTACGGCTACAGCCGCGGCCTGTACTCCTCGCGTCAGCTCGCCCGGGCCTGCGAGGAGCGGGTCGACGTCATGGCGGTGATCGGGCTGAACCGGCCGGACTTCCGAACCATCGCCGACTTCCGCAAGCGCCACCTCGTGGCCCTGTCCGACCTGTTCGTGCAGGTGCTGCGCCTGTGCCGGGCGGCTGGTTTGGTCCAGTTCGCCCACGTGGCGGTGGACGGGACCAAGGTGAAGGCCAACGCCTCCCGCCACAAGGCGATGAGCTACGGACGCATGAAGACGGCCGAGCCGACGCTGGCCGACGAGGTCGACGCCTGGCTGGAGCAAGCGCGCGAGGCGGACGTGGCCGAGGATGAGGCGCAGGGTGCGACCCGTCGTGGGGACGAGACGCCGGATTGGATGGCCGACAAGCAGCGACGGCTGGAGACGATCCGTGCCGCCAAGGCTGCGCTGGAGGCGGAAGCGGTCGACCCGCCCAACCCCGAGGACGAGAGCGGGCCGGGTGCATCCTCGGGCATGCGTTGGCAGGGGCGGCCTCTGCGCGGTGAGGACGGCGGTCCGCCCGACCGGGCACAGCGCAACTTCACCGACCCGGACAGCCGCATCCTGCCCACCCGCGACGGGTTCGTGCAGGGCTACAACGGGCAGATCGCCGTCGATGCCGCGCATCAGGTGATCGTCGCGCACCGCCTCGTGACCAACTCGGCCGACTCCCGCGCCCTCGTGCCGCTCGTGGACGACGTCCACGCTCATCTCGGGCGCAAGCCGCGAGAGCTCTCCGGCGATGCCGGCTTTGCCAACGAAGCGAACCTCGTCGCGCTGCAGGAGCGGCGGATCACCGCCTACCTGGCTCCGGGTCGGGCGCGTCATGGCGAGGCGGACGCGGCCGGCCGCAGAAGGCTGACGAAGATGCCGTTGATGAGCGCGATGGCTGTGCGCCTGAAGCGGGCTGGCCGCCGCAGCCGCTACCGCCTCAGGAAGCAGGTCGTCCAGCCGGTGTTCGGGCAGATCAAGCCGGCCCGGGGCTTCCGACAGTTCCTGCTCCGCGGCCTCGATCAGGTCCGGGGCGAATGGGCAATGATCTGCACCGCCCACAACCTCCTCAAACTGGCGAAGGCCGGGCACTGAGCCCAAAGCCGACGCACACGTCTGCCCAGACTTCGACGCTCATCCCACCTCGTGAACTCGTTACTCGGACGGGCTCCTAGCTGTTTTGCACTCTTATGGAAGCCTGCGTCGTCATCGAGCAATCGCGGAAGCACTACAACACCCTCCGGCCGCCCTCGTTGCTCGGCTATCAGCCACCTGCACCAGCGGTCGTCATCTGGCCAACCGAACCGAGCGGATCATTGCTGACCGCTCGCCCTTCGATTGTAACGCGACCGACGATGCGCTAACTTTGTACCTGGGCCACCCAATTGGGGCAGGTCACTGTCAAGCCGTCTAATTGGCCAAAGTCAAGCTTAGGACGACGCCTCTGGCAGCAGCATGCCCACGAAGAGCAACAACTACTTCGGCAATGCCTGTGCCTGGAGCCAGGGGACAATCGCTTCAACGAGCGCGGTTGGCTGTTCCATCGGGATCATGTGGCCCGCGTTCTCGATATGCACGAGTTCGGAGCCGCTGATCCCCGCACAGAGTTCCTCAGCCTCTTGCCGGCTACGCAGTGCATCCCGGTCACCCGCAACGATCAGGGTCGGACACCGGATCGCGCCGAGGCGCGATAAATCGGTCTCCTGAAACTGCTGGGTGTGACGTCGGAAGACGTCGCCTCCGACCCGTTCACTCATGGCCCTCACACGCTCGATGAGCTCGTCATCCGTCGCGCGATCCGGGTGCAGCGAGATCAGGACACCGGGGCGACTAAAACCGGTGAAGCGCTTCGAGTCCGCCATTTTCACGGCCACAGCTTTGCGTCGCGTCTGCTCTGGCGTGTCCGCACGCGCCGACGTCGCAACCAGCACGAGTGCCAGGACGCGTCCTGGAGCCATGCGGGCGATTTCCCGGGCGACATAGCCGCCCATCGAGAAGCCGATCAGGGCGAACCGCTCCGGCGCTCCGGACAGGATGTCTCGCGCCATGTCGGCGATCCTCGCGTAGGCGGTAGTGTCGCCGTGCATGATTGATCCGAGCGTTTTGAGCCCCGGCAACATATCGTCCCAGAGCGATGCATCCGCCATGAAGCCGGGGATTAGAACAACATCCATCGTTTGTGTACCGCAGAGCCTGCCGGGACGTAAGCGTTGCCGGAACAAACAGAGTTTTACTCGGGAACGCAACCAAGTAATTCAGCAGCCTGTCCGAGAAGTGATTTTCAATAAATCCGAGTAAATACGCCTGGTTCAAGATGATCTTCGTCTAAAAGTTTATGCAAGTCAAAATGGAAAAGCTTATCAAGAAGCAGGATCGGCGGCCTATGCTGGCCGAGAGCGGCCTGAACCCGAAGGATCGCCCCCTCGAAGCATTTCGCTGAAGATGACAGGCATCGTCAATCCGACGGAGGCGGCCCTTTCCTGCACCAAGGGGTCTCTCTGCAAGCCATCGATCAGGATTTCGAAGGCGATATTCGACACTGTCCGACGGCCGTGGTGGAGATAGATCAGGGCTTTTGCGAGGGCGATATCCGTGGGTGTGTCGGTGAAATGAAAGGGAACGTGCTGGGCAAAATGCTGCTTCAGGGAGGTCAGGTTCATGCCGTCGAAGAAGTGGCGCATGATGTATCCGTCTTCGATCAGCAGGCGGGCCATATTTGAGGCAGCTGAGAGATTGAGCCCGGCACCACGGCGGCGATAGGCTGTGAGCCGATCGCGGACAACCCTGAGAACGAAGCCTTGTTTCAGGCAACGAATCCAATACTCTAAGTCTTGGAGCTGGATGAGGCCAGGGCTGAACTGCCCTACTTGCGAGAACGTGGACCGACGCATAAACACCGAAGGCGCGCAAAGGAAATTACCGAGGAAGAACAAATGATCCAGGCTTACGCGGTTGCTTCGGCCCAAATCGAACTGCGAAAACGCAGGGTAAAATGAATCGTCGAGAGGAATATCATTCTCGTTGATGAGTTGCGGAATGTCGAAGACGATATCGGCGTATCCCTTCGACACGAGGTCATACTGACGGACAGCGCGCTGCGGTAGGGCGATGTCGTCACCACCCAAGAGGGCAATGTACTCGCCCCGAGCCGCGTTGATCCCAGCGTTCGCGGCTAGGCTTGGACCACAATTGTCCTGAACGATCAGCCTCAGTCTTGGATCACGAATTTCCTTCACGAGTTCGGCACCGCCATCCGTCGAGCCGTCATCGACAACAATGACTTCAATGCTGTCTAATTTCTGATTCAGCGCGCTTCGGATCGTTTGACCGATAAACGCCTTCTGCTGATAGAACGTCACGATGAAGCTGACGATCGGCGATGGCTTACTCATGATAGAGGATGGCGATTTCGATCGTCGACACGCGCTCGCGGGAGCTTGAGTGCTGCAATCATTTCGTCCAAGATTGGCGTCATTGCGTCGAGGTTCACGGCTTGGCGCGGCCCCGCATCGTCAGGGAGGCAGCTGAAGGTTGACGGAATGGTGCGGATCGCCGCCAAATCGGCAACAACGCATCCCACTAGGGTATTGCGCCAATCCTCGCCCTCAACGCTCTCGATGACGAGGATATGAGTTCCGGGGCGACACCAGATGGTATTCGTAAAGTCGTCACCCGCGTGCACGATCACGATTGAAGACGCAGCTAGAAGACGAACCTGAATTTCGAACGACAGATCGCCGATGTCGACAATTTCGAAATCCCGGTCGATGAGAGCTCCGAAAAACGCTTGGTCGTCGATGGAACGTTGCAGGGGAGCCGTCGGCCTGACATAGAGCCGGCGCCACCGTGTTGGAGCGGTCCCGGTCACGGCTGACTGCACCTGTTCGCGGACCTGTCGCAACGCCGCGACCTCGTCGCTGGGGTGCGGAGCGGCCTCGGATCGTCGATCTCGCACTTCACGATCTCGCCTGATCGGGTAGTGGAGCAGGTCGGTCTGGTAAGCCACGCCGTCAGTGAGCGGGATGAGAGTTCGCTCAGACCGGCTCAAAAGGCGGAGGGCCGCGCGCTCCCGCTCACCCGCGAAAGCGCTTACAAGAAGCGGGATTTCTGGATCGAGTTCGCAGGACTGGACGGCAATCAGGCGCGGCAGGAGGGAGGTAAGGAAGTCGGCGAAAGTTCGGTCTCCACCCGTCAGATGGATACCCCGCGGGATATACGTTCGGCTCCTCCGGCCGAACCTGACAACGAAGGCCTCACCAGCCTTCCAGGCTTCGGGATAATCGGGAAGCGCAGATTCGCCGCCTCCCGCGCCGGGCATGTTCGTCGGGATAAAGCAGTCCGACACGATCAGCGATGTCGTTCCGCCGATGACCGTCGCATCCGTCAGGGGCACGAGGTGGTAGAGGCTTTCCGACGATCCAGAGGGTATTCCCACAGCTGGCGCACTTAGATTGGAAACACCCGAAAGCTGTCCCCCGCGAAACGTTGCGACGTAAGGCACGGTCCCGTCCTCGGGGAGAAGGTGCTGACGCCAGTCGAGGAGGCGAATCGCTCGAACGGCATCGCCGGACCGCGCGAGCGTCTCGAAGGCAGCAGCTTCGGCCAGGGGAGTGGGGCGGCGACCCTCGTGAACGCCGTGTACGACGAAGTGAACCAGCGGATTGAGACCCGCTGCGGCAACATCCGGATTGCTGTGCAGGTACCACGCGGTGTCGAACGCGAGAGATGGCGCGTAGCCCAGGCCCGCCCCCTCCCGCAGGTAATGAACGAGGGGGTTCACGCCCGCCTTCTCCACCTCGGGATGCTGCTCGAGATACCAGGCCCCATCGAACAGCGGGTGTGGTGCGTACCCGAGAGCCGCGCCGCGCTCGAGATAGTGCAGGAGGGGATGCGTGCCCGCAGTCTCCACGTCGGGGTGCTGAGCCAAGTACCACGCACCATCAAAGAGGGGATGCGGCACGTCGTACCGCGCTTCGGGGTCGCTCAGGTAGTGGATGCGGGGATCATTCCCCCGCTTCGCTGCCTCGGGATGGCTCCCAAGATACCAGGCCTCGTCGAAGAGCGGTCGAATAAACGCGAGGCGTTCGGGCTGTATGGGCGTCTTCGGTCGGCCTGATCGTGCTCCCAAACTCTGAGCACCCAGCAGAAAGCCGCGTATCGCCCGGATGCTGCAGGCCGCGGCAAGTGACAGTGCCGAGGCGGGCATTTTCTGCATAAACCATAAACCTCGTGACCGTGGGGAAGCGCGCTGCCGCCACGGATTGTTTGGAGTTTGGCTAGACTGCCTGCGCCGTTCCACGACCCCAATGAACAGACCCGGATGGTCCATTGGGGCTTCCAGGCGCGGCATCGTCTTGGGGGTCAGGCGCAGGCTTCACGAACCGCGGAGATGACCTGATCCACCATATCGTCGGACATGCCCGGCCACATCGGAAGGCTCAGGACCTCGTCTGCCAACCGCTTCGAGAGGTCGAAGGACTCCGAAAACGCGGCGCCCTTGTAACAGTCCTGGCTGAAGCAGGGGATGGGGTAGTGGACCAGGGTCGAGATTCCGCGGCTCTCCAGCTTGGCTCGCAGGGCTTCGCGTTCCGGCGACCGCACGACGTAGAGGTGGTAAACGTGCTCGTCGCCATCTTCGACAGGAGCCGGAAGCGACAGATTCGGGCAATCCTTCAGGCCCTGAGAGTAGCGGGTAGCAATGTCGCGACGGGTCGCGTTCTGGCCATCGACCGCGGGGAGCTTGACACGGAGAAAGGCGGCTTGCAGTTCATCGAGGCGCGAATTGGTTCCTCCGATCTCGTGGACGTATTTCTCCTGCGACCCGTAGTTCCTCAGCATCCGGACGCGGCGAGCGAGTTCGTCGTCGTTCGTCGTGACCGCCCCTCCGTCGCCCAAGGCGCCCAAGTTCTTCGTTGGGTAGAAACTGAAGGCTGCGGCCAAGCCAAGCCCGCCCGTCCGCCGGCCGCGATTGACTGCGCCGTGAGCTTGGGCAGCATCCTCTATGACGGCGACGCCGTGCGGCTCAGCGATCGCAAGGAGTTCGTCGATCGGCGCCGGACGTCCATAGAGATGCACGGCCAGGATGGCTTTGGTTCGTGTCCCGATATGAGCACGGACCGCCTCTGGATCGATGTTAAAGGTAGAGGGATCGACTTCGACCGGGACCAGCTTGGCTCCGGCTTGATCTACCGCCAGCCAACTCGCGATGAAGGTGTGAGCCGGCACAATCACTTCGTCGCCCGGTTCTACGCCAAGACCTTTCAGGATCAAAGTCAGTGCATCAAGACCATTGCCTACACCGATCGCATGTCGGACGTTGCAAAACTGTGCGAACTCAGCCTCGAAGGCAGACACCTCGTTGCCGAGGACGTAATAAGAACTCTCAAACACTCGCTTGAACGAATTCTCCAGCTCCCGCTGTGCGTCATGGTGGACTTTTTGCAAGGAAAAGAATGGAACGCGGTTCACGGCATTTGCCCTCGGGATGATTGTTAAAGACATTCCCTCGCTTGGTTCTTGACGAAAAGATCAAACGCGGACTTATCGCGGATGTACTCTTCTTCGTCGTAAACCGCGGAAGCGAGAACCAAACAGACGGAGCCGGCCGAGAAATTGTTGATATCGCGCCAGACCCCCGGGCCGATCCACAAACCCTGATCTGGTCGATTTAACCGAACGATTTCACTCTCATATCCATTCGTTAGTCCAACATCAAAGCTACCCGCCACGGCGATGTAAATCTGCTGGAGCTCTGTATGCGCATGCCCAGCTCGGCTGGAACCGCTCGGAACATCGTACAAGTAATATACGCGGGCAATCGGAAATGGCGTGTCGTTTCCACCTTCGATCGGCGTCAGGTTGCCGCGGCTATCGACAATCTTTCGCAGATTTATCGTTTTCCACATAAAGCGCTTACCTCCACACTCATCATTGATAAGATTAGGTTCATTAAAACCTGCATCGCAATAATTATCGAACAAAAGATATTACGCTTTAAACGTTGTCAAAATTCTGTCGGCGAGAGGGAAAGCGATGGGGATTTGACAGGGGTATTCCCCAATAAGCGCTCTCGCACGCACCTAAGCTCGGCGGACATTTAGCCAATCCCCCAGCGCAGGTCCAGCGGCGGCCGTTAAAATAACCACCCCCCTCGGGGCAAGGTCGAATCAGGTTTGCTGTGCACGGATCCGCTGCCCTCATTCGCTTCTGGATGGCGGAAAGGCTTCACGACAGCTTGCTGAACCCGGTCTCAGGGCGGACGATCCGTCACCGCGGGTACCAATCACCCTCACGGACAAAGACTGCCTGTACCCCGACGGAGCCGACAGGCAGGCGCCTCGTCGCGGTCGCACAAAACGGACCCGGTGGGCAGGTCGTTAGCGCCCCCCCGCCCGCCCCCTCGTCTTCTGCGCGAAGAGAATGAACCTCCAGTCCCGCAGTGGGCCTTCAGGGGTGCGCAGCAGAGCTACGACCACAGTCCTCTCCATCTCCTGTAGCCTCGCGTCGTCGGGTGCCAAGGCTTGGTCGGGCTGCTTGTCGGGCCACTTGCGGATGTCCGTTTGCAAGAAGACGTCGAACGAGGCTGCGCTGGACGGTTGCCGAACGCGTGCGGTGGTGAGCAGATGAACGCGCGGTGTGATCGAACCCCGATTGCGCCCCCTAAACACCGAATTGCTGGGTCCTAAGAATCGCCATGCCTCTCTTACTTAACATTCGCCGGGCAATTTTAGCTACACTCCGGCAAATTACTGATAATTCTCCCTTTTGTTTAGTTTTCGACAAGCGGCATAGCAGTTCTCGCGAGGCCATCGCAGCGCTCTCAAACATCTATCTACCTAGTTCTCCTCCGATTACAGTGAAAGATGTGCTGCATGTCTTTGATGCCAGATGGTATGAAGCGCAATATCCGGACGTCAAACGAGCATGCGAGGACCCTCTCTCACATTATCTTTCTCACGGACACCGGGAGAACAGGGATCCGTCGCCTGCCTTCAGCACCCGCTGGTACGCGGCCCACAACCAAGGCATCGGCCAACTGGAGGGGAATGGGCTCATCCACTATATCGCCTGTCGATTCCGCGAGAAGCGGCCGCGGGTGGCATTGTTCGCGTATTCATGGACTCCGGGCAAGGATCTGGACCCCTATATCAAACGGATTGCGTCGACGGTTGCTTCGTTTGGCATGAATGTCGACGTTTACCTTGGGAGCGACTTCGCCCATCACGACGGCATCAAGGGGCTGAGGGATCCCGCCGACGAAGAGCATCTTGCAGATTGGCTAAGTCACAGGCCTTACGATTTTGCAATCTCTTTCAACAATTCGTTGTTGCTGCCGCTCGTGGTCAAAGCACTCCGCTGTCGTGTCGTTTCTGTCATCGTTGACTCGAAGGGTCATATCTTCGATCACTCGAATGATGACAACCGCGCGACCTACACTCTCGATGCTATCTTCGCTCCGATATACAGGTCCCTGGAAGAAGAATTACGGAGAACATATCCAGCTAAGGCAAAGAACTTTGATTTTATTCCTGCGGCAACGGATGTCGTGAAACGGTGGAATGCACGCCCGATAAAGGAGCCCGCTGCGATTACGTGGATCGCGAGCCTCGTGGGCGACGACCGTCTCGATAATCTTCTCAACAGGATCGGCGGATCACAGGAGTGGAAGGAGGCGCTCCACGTCTGTTTGGAACAGATCGAACGGCGTGGTTATCTCCGAGGAGAGCAAACGACCCGCGAGGCCCTCGACATTTTGATTGCGGCTTCGCATTGGAGCGACGCGCAGATCGAGCAGCAGCTACAAAATATTGTTACCAACCACAGGCGTGTCGAAATCATCAATAGGCTCGCCCCCCTGGGGTTGCGATTGTACGGGAACGACCGCTGGAAAAAACTGATGCCATACAACGCAGCTGTCGTAGCATCTTTTCATAGTGCAAAGTCTTTGGCTTCACACGCAGATTTGATGGAGATTTACAACAATTCTTTGATATCGATTAACTTGCCGCAGGCTCAGGCAGGTACCGGAATCCAATACCGCGTATTGGATGTCCTTGCATCACGAAGTCTGTTGCTCACCAAAGCCGTGGCTGGGACAGACCTGTCTTACCTGTTCGGCAACGAAAATCCCATCGAGACTTTTTCCACCCTCGAAGAGCTAGTTAGCAAGTGTCGATACTATCTCGAGCACGAAGCTGAGCGGACTGCCCGCGTTGCCGAATGCAACGCCCTTGTCTCGCGGGGGTACAGCTTTGAGGAGCGCGTCTCAGAATACCTGACGCGGAGCAATGCCCAGGCCGCTGCTACGTGCCTGGATCAACGAAGGTCCCCCGCATCCCCCGGCTCGATCGCGCTCGTCAGCGCTAAATTCATATGCGCCGGGATGCGCCGGGAGGGGGGCCGGTCCGCTTGAAACCGCGGCTCTGCCGATACAGCCGCGGTGACATCATCCGGTCACGACGTCCGGGCATCACCCCGGGGGCGAAGCGGAGCACCGGGTCCAATTGATGCGCTCTGGACGAGGATGACTATCCATGGCAGACGATGCGGACGTCGAGTCGTGTTGAGGATCAAATTCTCAATATGCCTAGCAAGTTCGGCCGCCACTGCCGAGCCGTGGAAATTCAATCAAGCTTCTGGCAAGACGGTCAGGAGCACCGAAGTCCGACGCAGTGAGATGGGATATGTCATGTCGGCTAAATCCAGAGTCCTACAGGGGGTTTTTGTCGACCTGCGCCCTCTCGCCGAAGGCGATGCAGCCATTACCTGCAAATGGCGGGCCGCGGATCGGGCGCGCCATCTAAATCATGGCGCTCAGACCCCCGAGGATCAGGCAAGCTGGATCGCATCGCGGCCACAGAGCGAACATAATTTCATTATTCAGCAGAAGAGTGGCCAGCCCGTCGGGATGCTGTCGCTGGTTGATGTCGACAGGCGGAATTCGAGGGCCGAGACCGGGAGGTTCCTCATCGGCGAGGAAGACGCGGTCAAGGGGCAGCCCGTCGCCGTCGAGGCAATGGCCCTTCTTTACGACTTCGCCTTCAATGACATTGGCCTCGTGCGATTGTATGGAACTATCGCGGCCAGCAACACGCTAATGATTAAGTGGCAGAAGTTTCTTGGGATGAAGCAAGAGGGCGTGCTGCGTAACCACTACAGAATCGGTGGTGGGTTTCAGGACGCCGTTGCGATGGGCATCCTCGAGGACGAATACAGGACGGTGTTCCTCGCGCGGGCGAAAGCACTGATGGCGGCGGGCAAAGTCCCAGACCCCACGACCTAATGCGCGATGCGCTGAAGATAGGAAACACAATCCGTCGCTGAACGCCGGACACCACTGGCGGAGTGGATGGATTCTGGAGGCTGAACGTAATGGATCTTCGACACGACGTCTTGCAGATCATCTTCGAGGCCCTGAAGAGCCTTAACGAGGAGCTGCCAGAGGATCAGCAAGTTGCCCTTTCCGAAGACACTTTGTTGTTCGGTGGAGAATCGTCGATCGACTCCCTCTCTCTTGTGTCGGTCATCGTGGATGTCGAGACAGCGATCGGCACGCAGTTCGATCGTCCCGTGGCGCTCACGGATGACCGGGCAATGAGCCGGGAACCGTCGCCGTTTATGAGCGTGCGGACTCTGACGGATTTCGCGGTTGAGCTGCTGACTGAGAAGGCATGATGACGGCTTACGCAGACAAGACGGTCCTCGTGACCGGGGCGACCCGAGGGGTCGGTCGCCAGATCACCGACCATGTGCTCGCAGGGGGTGGTCGGGTGCTCGGCTTCGCGCGACATGAGTCAGACACCGATAACGCCAACTACACGCACTTTCAGGTCGATCTCGCGAATTCTACAGCTATAACGGCCATCTTTGGCGAGGTCCGCAAGAAGACCTCTCGGATCGATATCGTCATCAACAACGCGGGTGTTCTGACGTCTCAGTACGCCATGATCATGCCCCCCGCTGCCGCGCAGGCTATGGTCAACGTCAATCTTTTGGCGCCATTCCTGATCTCCCGCGAAGCGGCGAAGTTCATGCGCAAGAGCAAGTGGGGACGGATCATCAATATCGGATCCATGGCGGCGAGCCTGGAGCCGATCGGAGACAGCGTCTACGCTGCCACTAAGGCGGGTCTCAGTACCCTCGCCAACGTAATGGCGAAGGAGTTCGGCACGTTCAACGTGACCTGTAACACCCTCGGGATATCGGCGATCGATAGCGATATGCTGGCTCAGCTTCCGCGAGACAAGATCGAAGAAATCATTAAGAGCCTTCCAGTGGCCCGATTCGCCGACATTGATGACATTCTCAATGTGATTGACTTCTTCGCGTCAGAGCGGAGCTCTTACATTACGGCACAAACCGTGTTCCTGGGTGGTGTGAACTAGGGCTGATGAAGCAGATTTCGGAAAACGTGTGGCAGGTCTGTGCGGGCGTGTTCCCCGCAAACAGCTACCTTTGGACGGGTCCGGTCCCCGGAGGTGCTATCGTTGTCGATACCGGCCTCGACCCGGAACCGATCCTAGCCGGCTTGAAGGCCCTCGACGTGCGGCCGGCAGCTATCTTCTGCACACACGGTCATTTCGACCATATCGGCTCCGCGTCCGTGCTGCAGAATGCGTTCGGGTCGGACGTTTATCTTCATGCCGCCGATGCGAAGACGGCCAAGGTCGCCAATTTTCTTATGATGGCTTTCAAAATTCCCGCCAAGCTGAAACTTCCGCGCTTTTCCCTCCTCCACGACGAAGTCGGCCAGACGCAAATCGGCGAGGTGTCGATCCGCCATCGCCTCGTCCCCGGCCATTCGCCAGGGAGCTGCCTCATTGAGATCGACGGTACCTGCTTCTCTGGTGATACGCTTTACAGCGGCGGACTTGGCCTCTCGAAGATACCCGGTGAGGAACCCGACGTACTGCGCAGCAGCCTCAGGAAAGTCTGGGATACATTTGATCCGGAAACACTGGTCTGTCCCGGACATGGTAGGGCGGCGATTTTCGCCGCAATTCGCGAGCACAACACGGAGTTGGTGGAATTTATGGCGACACGGAACGAGGGGATGGCGGTATGAGTCTGGTCGAACCCAGCGGGATCGCAATCACCGGGGTCGGCCATCGTCTCGGCTCCATTGTCGAGGACAACGAGACGCTCTGCCGGAACCTGAAGATCACACCCGACTGGATCCTCGAAAAGACGGGTATCGAGCGGCGCTACCTGGCTGCACCTGATGAAACGGCTTCGGGCCTTTCCCTGTTCGCGGCTAGGGATGCGATGGCGAGTGCCGGGATCGCTGCGTCGCAGATCGACTTGATCATCTGCTGCACCTTCTCTGCCGATTACCGCTTCCCGGCGCTGGCCTCCAAGATTCATGCGGATCTCGGCGTGACGGGCGGCCAGATGCTGGACGTCCAGGCGAACTGCGCCGGCTTCGTCACGGGGCTGACCGTTGCCAGCGACAGGATGCGGCTTGATCCGGAGGTCCGTAACGCCCTGGTAATCGGTGTCGAGTTGAATAGCCGCTTCATCTCGCGCACCAACGCCGACGCCGCGATCTATCACAGCGATGGTGCTGGGGCAGTGGTGCTGAGCCGGGTACCCGGTGCGGGTATACTCAGTTCCGCGTTCCATACGGACAGCTCCAACTACGAAGCCGTCCGGGTACGCGGCGGTGGCTCGACTTTCACACTTCCCGATCGCCCCTTCGACCCGACGATCGACACAATGGAGCTGAACGGGATCGCGACCTGGAAGCAGGCCATCACGCATCTGCCGACGGTTATTCGTCGCGCGAGCGAGAAATCCGGCATCAATTATCGCGAAGCGGATTTCTTCGTGTTCCACCAAGCCAATCTTCGTCTGATCGAATATTTGGTCCGCAAGATGGGCGGGGATATGGGAAAGACCTACACGAACGTCGGCCGCATCGGGAATACCGGTGCTGCCTCAACGGCGATTGCCTTGAGCGAGGCGGTGGCGCACAACCGTCTGAAAGACGGCGACATGGTCATCTTTGCGGCGGTAGGCGCCGGCTTCAGCTTCGGCGCGAGCGTCTGGCGCTGGTCTCCGGTTACGGTCGCGAGCTACGAGATCACTGCGAACGGCTGACATGTTTCACGATTTCAACGCGATCCAGGTCGGAGACGTCCGGGCCCTCAGCAAGACGATCACGGCGGACGACGTCCGCCGTTTCGTGGAGTTGACGGGTGACGACAATCCCCTGCACGTCGATCCCGTTTACGCGGAGACGACGCCATTCAAAGACATCGTGGTCCATGGAATGCTCGGCGCGAGCTTCCTCTCCACGGTGATCGGAACCCAGCTTCCGGGACCGGGCGCCCTTTGGATCTCCCAGAACATGGAGTTCCACCGCCCGGTGCGCCTCGGGGATACCCTGGAGATTGGTTGCACCGTCCTCAAGAAGCACGAGCGCGACAGACTGCTCGACCTTGAAACCCGGATCACGAACCAGAATGGCGACCTGGTCCTCTCGGGGCGAGCCAAAGTCAAAGTTCTGGTAACCCGACAGGCGGTCAAGGCGGCTCCCGAAGCCGATCGGCGCCGGGTCGCCATCGTCACCGGCGGCTCCGGCGGAATCGGCGGCGCAATTTCCCGTCGCCTGGCCGCGGACGGCCATTCGGTGGTGGTCCATTACCGTGGCCGCCGGGACCGGGCCGAGGCACTTGTGCGCGAATTGTCGGCGAACGGTCCAGGGGCTATCGCCGTGCAGGGTGACCTCACGGTGCCGGGTACTGCAGCGTCAATTGCGGAAGCCGCCATCCGGGCTTTTGGTGGAGTTGGAGTGCTGGTGAACAACGCGGCCCCGGCGATCGATGCGAAGCCCATACAGGCACTGGCCTGGATGGACATGCAGAAGCACCTCGACGTGCAGGTCCGCGGCGCCTTTGAAATGATCAAGGCCTGCTTGCCTCACATGACCGAGGCGCATGCAGGGCGGATCGTGAACATCACGTCCCAGGTGGTGCAGGGGAACCCGTCCGTTTCCTGGACCTCCTATGCGGTCGGCAAGTCCGCCCTCGCAACGCTGTCCCGCTACCTTGCGGCGGAACTCGGTCCATCGGGCGTGACAGTCAATTGCGTCGCCCCTGGAATGACGGAGACGACTTTGATCGGCGACATCCCCGAGAAGGTACAGATGATGGTGGCGCGCCAAACGCCCCTTCGCCGGTTGTCTACGCCGGAGGACGTCGCAGCCGCCGTTGCCTATCTCGCTTCGGACTCGGCCGCCTTCGTTACTGGACACACGTTGGCGGTCAACGGTGGGCTGACAATGTCATGAGCACCAACGATAAAGCGAACGCCCGAGCGCTCCTGGCCGATCCGGCAGCCAGTTTCCTTGAGGTTCAGAAGAGCGCTGCCTTTCTGGAGAAGACCGAAGAGGGCCTTAAGGACGTCACGCTCGGTCTCTCCTCCAACGTGCAGGTGGATCGCCTCGCCCTCTACCTGCGTCGCCATGCGCTGCTAGCCGGGGTGCGGCTGCAAGTTCAGACTGGCCTCTACGACAGTGTCGCTCAGGACGTCGCAACGTTCGTGCAGGCCGGCGTGGATGTGCTGCTGGTCCTTCCCTTCTTCGATAACCTGATGCCTGCCTTCGAGGCACAAATTGCTGCCGGGCTCGACGACTCGATTATCGCAGCCAAGGACGAAGAGCTGGCCGAACGCTATCGCCTTGCTCTCGCTGCCGCGCATCCGATCCCAACGGTGCTCGTCGGCCAGTTCCACAGGACCTGGCCTTCGGCACAGCCCCGTCAGCCGGACCGGGTGTCCGCCGTCCTGCAGACCTTTCAAGAGATGCTCGCCAGGGTGGTCGCGGAGGCCACGCCTGCCTCCCTCTTCGATATGCCCGCGATCCTGAGTGATGTCGGGTTATCGGCAGCGATCGACCGCCGCTTTTACGCGCAGGCCAAGGCTCCCTACGCGCTGCCGATGCTCAATGAAATTGGACGCCGAACTGCAAAGGCCACCCGGGCCTACGGCACCTATTTCTACAAAGTGCTCGCACTCGACTGCGACAACACACTCTGGGGCGGGGTTGTCGGGGAAGACTTTGTCGAAGGAATTAAGCTGTCTCCGTTCGAGTATCCCGGGAATGTGTATTGGCGGGCACAGCAGGAGTTTCTCGGGCTCGAAAAAAGCGGTGTCATTCTCTGTCTGTGTACAAAAAACAATCCCGTCGATGTCGAGGAAGTGCTGTCTCGACATCCTGATATGCCGATCCGCGCAGAGAATCTGACCATCAGGAAGATCAACTGGGACGATAAATCGACAAACCTCCGAGCCATCGCAACGGAACTCAATGTCGGCCTAGACAGCATCGTTTTCCTCGATGATTCATCCTTTGAACTAGAGGGTGTGCAGTCGCAGATCCCCGCAGTGACGATATTCCAGGTGCCCAAGGCCCTGACCGAATACCCGGACGTTGTCGCGGACATCAAGGCGCTGTTTCTTGCCGGTGGCGTCTCGGCCGAGAGCAGTGCGAAGACGCAGCAATATAAACAGAAGGCTGCCGCCGAGGCACTCAAGGCCCAATTCTCGTCTCAGGAAGACTACATCGCCTCTCTGGAGCTCGAAGTCGAACTTTTGCGTAATGCCGAGGCAAACGTGCCGCGGATCAGTGAGCTCACGCAGAAATCGAACCAGTTTAACCTGACCACACGCCGGTACACACAGGCTGAGATTCTTGCTGCCATGGCGAGTGAAGACCGGGAGGTTTACTCGCTGACGGTGAAGGATAAGTTTGGCAGCGCTGGCCTTACCGGGGTCGGGGTTATTCGCTACGAGAATGATGTCGCCGAGGTTGAGGCCTTCCTCATGAGCTGTCGTGTCATCGGCCGCGGAGTCGAATTTAGTATCTGGCCTTACATCGCACGGGATGCTGCGCGCAGGGGCTGCTCACGCCTCCGGGGGCGCTTCGTCCGGTCGGCGAAGAACAACCTCGTGGAGGATTTCTTCGACCAGCTTGGGCTCGCACCCGAGGAAGCCAGTGAAGGGGAGCGGACCTACGTAACCTCGCTCGCGACCCTGGAAAAGCAACAATCTCAATGGATTAAGATTCATTATGATGGATGAGACGAAGCTTAAGTCGGTAATTGCAGCAATTTTTGACATCGACGAAAATTCGATTGATCAGAATACGAGCATGGACAACGTTGAGAGCTGGGATTCCATCAAGCACATGGACCTGATCCTCGCAGTCGAGGAAGAGTTCGGCGTCTCGGTCCCGGACGAGGAGGCCGCAGATCTCACCTCCTACGCGCTGATCAAGCTCGTTGTCGCGGACTTGGTAAAGGACAAAGGATGAAGTGGCTTCTCGAGCGATTCGTAGGGTATCCGGACACCATCGCCTTCATACATAACGACCGCAAGGTCACCTATGGGGAGGTGGTCACGCAGGTCGATGGCTTCAGCCGCCGTGCGCAGGAGGCGGGTGTCCGGCCGGGCCACAAGGTGGTGGTCGTCGGCGATTTCTCGCCGGAAGTGGTCTGTCTCATCCTGGCCCTCGGCCTCGATCGCTGTATCGTCATCCCGCTCACCCGCGAGTCGGTGATCGAGCAGGACGTCGCCCTCGGTGTCTCGGGGGCGGACTGGATCGCCGAGTTCGATTCCACCGGACGAGAGTTCAGCCTGTCCGAGAAGCAGGTCTCGGTGGAAAACGCCCTGCTCAGCGAGTTCCTTGCGAAGAATAAGGCTGGATTAATTCTGTTCAGCTCCGGATCGACCGGCGCACCGAAGGGGATTCTTCACGACTTCGAGCAGGTCGCCGAAAAATTCCGTGTCCAGCGCGCGCCGATGGTCACGATCCCATTCCTGATGATCGACCATTTCGGAGGAATCAACACGATCCTCGCGATCACGTCGAGTCTCGGAACAGTGGTTACTGTCGACGACCGCTCCATCGCGAAGGTTGCTGCGGCTATCGAGCGTTACAAAGTCGAGCTGCTTCCGGTGACGCCGTCGTTCCTCAACATTATGCTGATGGTGCGAGCGTACGAGGAATTCGACCTGTCGTCGATCAAGCGCATCACGTACGGCACCGAAGTCATGCCGCAGGTGACCCTCGACCGTCTGCGGGCAGCGTTCCCCGGCGTGCAGATGCAGCAGACCTATGGTCTCTCTGAAGTCGGTGTCCTGCGATCCCAATCGCGACCGGACGGCTCTCTGTGGCTTAGGGTCGGTGGCGAAGGCTTCCGTACGGAGGTACGAGACGGAGTGCTCTGGATTAAGTCGAGCTACCGAATGGAGGGCTACCTGAACGCTGCCAGCGGATTCGACGCGGAGGGCTGGTTCAATACGCAGGACCGGGTCGAGGTCGATGGAGAATGGCTGCGAATTTTAGGTCGGGTGACGGACATCATCAATGTCGGTGGCCAGAAGGTTTACCCGGTTGAGGTGGAAGAAGTCATCCTCGGCATCGACAACGTGGAAGACGTGGTCGTGCTGGCGGAGCCGCACAAGATCCTCGGACAGGTGGTCACGGCCAAGATCCGGCTTAGAGAGCCAGAAACAGTGGAATCCTTGAAGCTGCGGGTCCGGCTTGCCTGCAAGGCTGTACTGGCCCCTTACAAGGCACCCAGCAAGATCATCATCACTAACGAATCACTGAATTCGGTCCGACAGAAAAAAATCAGATTTTCGACTAGTCACAGCCAACCAGCGTCAGCCAGAACCATTTCCAAAGAGACGGACTAGGAGGTGTTGCCAGCAACGCTCGATGGAGTTCTGCGAGCGACGGCGCGGTTTCATACCGAAGCCCGGGAGGGTTGCCGTCCCATCTTGGCCTTAGATTGGGGTGTGGTCCCTTACGGCTGCAGCAGTTTCTGCAATTCTAGGTTAGGCTGAAATGTACCATTGGACCAGGTCGATTACCCCGTTTATGCTGCAAATTTTACCTGCTGGTCCGCCGGCAACAGAACTGAATAGGGCTAGTTCTTCATCCGACATACAGTAGATCGCAAATCCGAACCGCGCAATTTATTTTACCCAGCAACATTCGAGCGGGACCGACATCTGACGGCGATTTAGAGCACCCCGCAGTTTACGTAGCATTAGTATCCTACGGCAATCCAAAATGTCTCAATTGGATAATCTAGTGAATCAAGAATCTCAAAAATCTGTAGAATATTCGCAATATTATAATCTCGAGTGCCGCGTAGCGGATCAGGTTAAAGCTAAACAGTACAATGGCGCGTTGGAAAGCCTTCTAAATTTTATTACACTCGTCATGCACCGACAATATCCCCCAGGAGAACTAATTGGCTCAGCAAAGTTGGATAGACTTTGCGAGAAAATCGGATTGAGTTTTTACCACGAATTCTACGGAAATATAGTTCATAGAGATGAATTCTGTTCAAATGATGACGTTTCCGTCATCATCTGTACTGGTCTTTTTAAGTCAGGTGGTACGTCTCCTCTAATTGGGGACATCGTTCGTGCTCAGGGTCGGCGCAAATCGACGATCCTGGCGACCAATTCCCTCGGATCGATGTCCGGCGATGATCTCGCTATGTCTCGACTTGGCGAGGTCAACGCAAACATAATTATTTGCGACAAGGGCAATCTCGTGGATCGACTGCATTGGCTTGTGCAGCAGATCACGCGCTTGGAGCCCAGCCGCATCATTCTATTGAACCATCACCAAGATTCGGTGATTATAGCTGCGGCCAGACCATTCACTGAGAAAACGAAGGTCTTGTTTTATCATCACGCCGATCACAACCTTTGTCTCGGCGTCCATCTGACGGGAGCTATCCACGTCGACATTCACAATGTGGGATTCTGCAATTGTCGTGACCGAGAGCAAGTTGCTGATAATTTTTATGTCCCTATGACCATCAACGATCTGGGTAGTGATTTCGTTCGGAGGGTTTTCCTTGACAAAAGGCGGTTAACAACCTGTTCCTCTGCTAACCCACACAAGTTCTCGAATTTTTATTTCTATCCTTATCACGAGCTGATAATCGATCGGCTTGAAGCGCGAAACGGCTTCCATATTCATATTGGTGTTATGCCGGAGAGTGCTCTGCAGCACATGCACCACAAAATGCTCGAGCGAAGCATCGATCCTTCTCGCTTAGTATATATTCCTTGGACCCCAAGTCTCTGGAAGGCTTTGATCGATAATAGTGTTGATTTATTCATTGGATCTTTTCCGATTGGGGGCGCGCGAACTGCAATTGAGGTAATGGGTGCGGGCGTGCCAATGCTGATGCATGAAAATTATCTCACACGTTTTCACAGCAGTAGGGACATTGCATACCCAGATCACTTCCTTTGGCAGTACCCACATGAGTTTACCGAGGTGATATCGAATATTACATTTGATGATTTGCAGGCGCACGGTATGCGGTCGCGTGATTACTATTTAAAGTATCATTGCACTGAAAAAATCGGCCTGGAAGACGAATTGAATCGGATCTGCGACGGCACATCTACGACTCGTCCAGCTCCGCTCTATCCGCATCATCCTGATATGCTCGATCGCTCCCTCCATTTCTCCTATCTTGAAGATATGGCAATTGGACACAGCATTCAGCATGATCGCGCCACCCACGTGGCGCCCGTTGCCGCACCGCTGACGCCTCACCAAAGCGTATCCCTTAGTCTTACCCAGAAAACGTCGAAGGTCATTGGGCTTTTAACCGCGCGAACGTATAGGAATGCGCTCTCTCTTATTCCATGGCTAACGAAAAGATAAGACAGGAAATCAAAAATAGTTGGTTCTAGCTCGTGGTGTTGGTTATAAGTTCGGTTGCAGATTTTGATTTTGGCACTGATGCGTGGGGGTGTTCGCATCGAGGTTATCGATGGCTTTGGGTCCACGACCTGCCCACGTAGACCTGAGCGTGGACGAGCGAACGCATCTCGTTGGATTTGTCCCTCGCCGCAACGTCGGCCAAGCATTGGCTCAACGCATGTGCTGGCCGACGAGGGATTGCGCCGGTCCGGGGCGCTGTTCCGGATCCTGTTTACACGGCCCGACTGACGCGCCAGAGCCGGAGCGGTCTCAGGCGACCGCTTGGAAAGTGCGTGTGCTCGGGTAAGCCCAGAGCAGAAGCTCGTCGAGGCGCCGCTACGGATGCCCCTCGACGATGCGGGTAATAATGTCAGTGAGGTAGGCCTGCGGCTCGACGCCGATGAGCTTACAGGTCTCGACCAACGAGGCGATCGCCGCCCAGTGCTCGCCCCCGCCGTCCGAACTAGCAAACATGGCATTCTTCCGACTCAAAGTCAGAGGCTAGTCGCGCGCTCGACGGTGTTGGAGTCGATCTCCATACGCCCGTCATCGAGGAACAGGGTCATCCCAGCCCAGCGGTTCAGGGGGTAGTGGATCGCGTGCACCAGGTTGCTCTTGCGGCTTAAGAGTTCGAGCTTCTCTCGCAACCACGTCTCCAGCCCCTCGACCACTGGCCGGCTTCGCTCGTGACGGGTCGCCCGTCGCTCCTCGGCCGGACGCCTGCGGATCTCGGCCTCGATCCGGTAGAGCACCGTGATGCGGGAGAGCGTCTCCGTCGCGATCGGCGAGGCGGCGGCGAAGCCATAGAATTGCCGACGCACATGGCTCAAGCAGTAGGGCAGCCGCACCGCCCTTGGCCAAGCTCTCGTAGGCCGCATAGCCGTCGACTTGGAGCAGGCCTGCAAATCCACTGAGATGCGCGATCGCTCGTCCGGCCGTGCGGTCGGGGGCGTAGATTTAGGCGACGCCGAGCGGATCGGTCCCGCCCTAGAATCGGTCATCGCGCGCATACGCCCAAAGCTCGCCAGTCTTGGTGCGACCGCGTCCTGGATGGAGCACTGTTGCCGTGGTCTCGTCGGCAGACAGCTGCCCGAGCGCTTGAGCGCCTCCAGTAGCCGCGCGTGCACGCGCCGTAGCAGGAAGGCGGCACGCCCGACCCAGTCGGCCAGCGTCGAGCGTTCGAGGCTGACGCCCTAGCGTGCGTAGATCTGCGCCTGTCGATACCGCAGAAGGTGGTCGGCATATTTGGAGACGAGTACCTGCGCACGAGAGGGTCGGTGGGTAGACCGCCCTCGATCAGCCGCGCCGGTGCCGGGGCCTGCACGACCGCGTCCCCGCAGGCGCGGCAGGCGTAGCGCGGGCAGCGGATCACGAGCACCCGTACTTTAGATTTTTGTTCCCGGCATTTGGTGGAGCGGTTTTGACCTGAAGCGGCCGGGCTCGGCGGACCATGCTTTGCAGATGGCCTCGTAGGGCGTGAGGCCACGTAGGGTCTTGAGGCTGCGGCCAAAGTTGTAGGCGCTGACGAAGTCGGCCAGGTGCGCGCGAAGCTGCTCGTAGCTGTCGTAGTGGTAGCGTTTGACCGTTGCGTCCTTGATCGTGCGGTTCATTCGCTCGACCTGACCGTTGGTCCAGGGGTGACGCGGCTTGGTCAAACGATGGTCGATATCGTTTCGGGGTAAGCGCTCGGTGGAGGCTCGGCGTTGTATTTCGGTCGCGTTGTCTTCCTGAAGGCCGGCTGACCGAGGGGATGACCGTGCGCCGATCTGGATGTTTTGCGGTGACGGGATGCTTTTCTAGCCCGATGTCGTGCTGCGGC